>JAUZPY010000073.1 GCA_030705805.1 Bacillota bacterium
ATAAAGCAGAACATACACAGTAAAATATCAAAGTCAGTAAATCTGTGCGCTTTTATTTTGCCTGAGCGTTTGCCCGCCATGAATGCAAGAAACATAAGCATTATAATGCTAAATGAAACATATCCGGGTACAAAGGGAGACAAAGCAACTATTGTATAGAGCAAAAACACCGATATATCTGCAAAGCTCTTCGATTCGCTCTTTCTCGAAATATAGATGTCATGATCGTATATTGCTTCTAAAACCTTACAGCTAAAGCTTTCCTGAAGGTTAAGGGGCCTCTCAATTATCCCTTTAGTAAAATCTACGGTTTTTTTTATTGCCGGCTTATTTTTCAGTGCATTGACTTTTCCTTTAAATTTATCAAACACTTTTTCGCTCCTCCGACACTTCCACTTTTTTCTATATTATATATCTATTTTAAGATAATTGCAATAACCCCTTAACTTTTTTAGTAATAAGTTACAACTGTCGTTATTATCAAAAAGACAACTGCGCAAAGTGACAGAGTGCAAAGCATTATTCCCCCCAAAACATTTTTATCCTTTATGCTCCAAATGGCATACGAGGTGGTTCTGATTGCTATTGCAAATACTACAATATATTCTAGTATTTCTATAAATAAGCTCATGAAAACCTTCCGTTTCTCCTAAACCTAACTTCTACATTAACGCTGTATTCGGTTTCAGGAAACTTAGACATATAATTATAATCTTCATACTCATGCCATGTGGTAAAGCATTTCCTTAATCTTTTTCCGGTTGAAAATATATCCGAATGCCATTCTCTGGAAGACTTATTTAAAAGATCAAGGCACATTCTTTTTATTTCACTTTTAAAATATTCTGTATACGCTTCATTGAATTCCGTAAAATGCTTGCTAGGATCTTTAAGTTCGTAAACTCCGGTTAATTTTAAATCAAAGTTTTCTTTTATTTTTCCGTTTTCTATTGTTGTTTTAATTGCTGGTTTTTCCTCCTGATTTAGATTTATAACAACATATTTTCCTGAACCTTTTGGATATTCAACAGTGAAATCTCTCGTTCTGAAAGTACCGTAAAGCATACTGTAGGCAGCCATTTCACTTTCTGTTAGATAGCCAATCATTTTATCTCCTTTAAAAACTGCCCCGCCAAGAAATTCTGCCTTATTAGTTGATTTTCTCGGCACCTCGCCTGCAAGTAAATCAGAAGAAGTATCATCTCTGAAATATCCGGTTATATCATTATTGTTAACTCCAACCAAAGGAAGCACGACGTCCTGTTTCACATAAGATTCTAAATTGAAATAAACATCATCAGAGAAAAAGTATTTTGTATGATCCTCATGGAGGTTATATAAAATCAGTTCATAATATACGGATAAATAATTTTCTTCTGCAGGATTAACATTTTTCATGACATCCATAGCTTTTCCTTTTGCAACAGCAATATAAGAATTATAATTAAGCTGGGGAGAACTTATAATCTCATACAAAGGCCCATACATCCCTTCCTTTGCAATATCCTCAGAAATTATAATCATTTTGTTAGTTGACACATTCAAGTCTACGCTGATAATTTCATTAGCTTGTCTTAGAGCATCCGCTACGGTTGGAGCTTCTACGGTCATCAAGGCTTGATTTTTAGGCAGCTCCCCGCCTTTATCGCTTCCACCGGAAGACTGGGCGGTGTGCTTTTGAATGTGAAATGAGACCCTATATTTCATTAAATCTCCCTTATCTATACCCATAGCTATTACTGCACCGGTTCTTTCAATCTCTCTGGAATCATAACAGCCTGAAAGCATAAAGACAAGCATAAAGCTAACCAATACATAAGCAAATCGTTTCAAGCTTTATCCCCCTTTTTCAAGCGCCCTAAGGTATATATAACTATAGGGGCAACAGGAAATACCCAGAATGACCATTTCATAATTAATTGGTATACATTAAAAGCATCAACAGACCTGTATGGCAGCATTACAATTAACATAATAAATACAGTCAGTATTTGGGCAATGGGAGCTTCATACTTTAAATTAAAGGATTTCTTTAGAGTGTGTGCTGATATTGATACTGCCGTGGAATAATATAAAAAGAAGTTCAAGAGGAAAACCAGATGCAAAACTCGAACCACACTTATTCCGAATTTATCCCCCACCATATAGGAAATCATCTCGTAAAACGGTGAAAAGTATTCTATTTCAAAAGGCACTACCATAATATCTACAAGGATAAATATCAAATATAAAGCACCTGAAATCAATATAGTACAAATTCCGGCTCTTTTCACAACTTTATCATTGTCCATATAAGGGATCAACATAAAGAACATTATGAAATCGCTGAAAAAGTTGAACATGTACAAAGATTCAAAATAAAAGTTATTATTTCCTAATATAGGAAAAAGGTCTGTATAGTCATAGTACGGAACCAGAACAATAGCAAGAAGTATTATAATAATCAATATTGGTGCAAAAATCATGCCCACCTGAATATTTGCTCTGATTCCAAGCTTTGCTCCTATCAAAATAGGTATAAAGAAAAACAATAAAATAAATAAGGTCGGTGCTTCGGGCATAAAATTCCGAATTACGCCTTTTAATAAAAACAATAGTGTAAAAGCCGAGGTAATTATAAGATATGCCGCTACTGTCAGTCCAACTACAGGTCTTAAAAATGACGGACATGCATCAATTAAATCTTCTTGCTGTTTTTTTCTGATATAAAATGCAAGCAAAAAGGCTGCAAGAGTAAATCCCGTATTTATAAGAATAATAATCCACGAGCTGTTTTTTCCTGCTCTTATTATAGCTTGCGGCTCATTAATAAATATTTTTACACATACAAAGTTTACGGTTGCGCAAACTGCTTCAATCGTCCTTATTTTCTTCAAATTCATCCTCCATAATCCAGCCTCTGCTTATATGTGCCTGCGTATATGGACGCATAGATTTTAAATGTCTGGGCCTAAATTCCTTTTTCCATATGGGTTCTGTTTTTATAGATTCAGGCATCATGTTCAATTTCGGCGCAAAGGGTGATAACATAAATACCCCAAAAGACTTAGTAGTATTCCAAATAATTACCTCTGTAAAAATACCTGCAGCTAGCCCCAGATAGCCGCCCATAACACCCAAAGTAATAAACAATAAGTTAAGCACTCTCGCGGAAAAAGCTATTGAATAATTAGGGGTTGCAAAAGAGCCTATAGTAGCTATAGAAAATACTATTATCATCATGGGGCTTATTAAATTAGCACTTATAGCAGCCTGTCCAAGTACTAGAGGCCCGATTATACCAAGAGTTGAGCCAAGAAATCCGGGAACCCTTACGCTTGCCTCCCTGATTACTTCAAAGGAAAGCACCATAAGAATCAGTTCGATGACAGAATTGAAGGGAACATTTTTGCTGGCACTCATTATTGTTGTAAGCATTCCGGTGGGCAAAATATAAGTATGAAACAAAATGGTAGCAATATAGAATCCCGGAAGAAAAACTGAAAAGATAACTCCCATCAGCCTTACAACCTTTACAAGTAAGCTGTAGGGTACTCTTAAATAAGAATCTTCTGCGGATTCTAATAATTCAAATAATGTGGTTGGCATTATTAGGGCAAGAGGTGCATTGTCCATCATAACAACAACCTTTCCGGCCATTAAAGCTCTTACACATCTGTCGGGGCGCTCTGTAGAAAGGACTTGAGGAAGAGAAACCATGCTTCTTTCTTCAATAAACTGTTCCAATTCACTGGTTGTCATTATATAATCAACTTTTATACTTTTTATTCTTTTTTTTACTTCATGAACTAAAGACGGGTTGGCTATATTGGACAGATACAGTACAGCGCAATTAGTTTTTCCGATTTCTCCTATTAATAAATTTTCTATAACAAGGTTATCACTTCTCAGCATTTTTCTGATAGTGGAAGTGTTAGCTTTTATGCTTTCATTCAGAGCCTGCTGAGGACCGAATATGGCCATTTCGGTTTTTGGACCTTCAACGCCTCGTTTTTCCCATCCTATAACCTGCATTAAAATACACTTGTTAAAGCCGTCTATAAACAAAGCACATGAGCCATAGCATATTTCATCTAAAACGTCTTTCATTTTTTCAGTCATTTTAACTTGATTATGTGTAACAAGTGTATTAATAACATTATCTACTGACTGTTCCTTTAATTTATCCGATTCTACCATTAAAGGCTCTAAAATGTTCAAATCCACAACAGGAGTAGATACTAATCCGTCAACAAAGTATATTGCGGCTTTTTCTCTATTTTTGCCTATACTTATTTCAAATTCCTTTAAAGTGATATCATAGGAGGTTTTATAATGAAGTTTTTTATTTATAAAATCCTTATTATCTCCAATATTGTGTGAAACGTCAATATATTCCATTTCATCCGGCGGCTTAGGCGCATTTTCAATATCGAAATTATATGCTTTGCCGGGAGGTGTAAATTTAAATAAATTTGCTAAACTCATACTTATCATCCTTTTTTAATATAAAGATATTTTTGCCTTTAATAGAAATTTTATACTGTTTGAAAAAGGATTAAGCTCTGATAGAAAATAAAAAACGTATATTACTTCTGCTTTATACCAACTTACTCTTCTATGCTTCTAAAACTCATGTTCCCGTTTTTGTACTCTTGTACAGCTAAGCTTTATTTTATAACGTGTTTTAAATATCTTCCCATAGAAAAATTCCCTTAAAGTAGTCTTGAAATGTTTTTGTTATTTCAAGTGTCTACTTTAAGGGAATTATGTCACTTGGTCAGCCCCTATATATATCCATTCGGATAATTTTTCTCCGGTATATCCGAATTTGCTTAAGCTACTGAAAAGGAACCTAAAATGCAAAAAAATGCTGAACCTAAGCTTTTACAAAAAGCTTTAAGTTCAGCATTTTATTTTTTAATTATTTGGCTTCTATAGCGGAAACAACGCCTGAACCTACTGTTCTGCCACCTTCACGGATAGCAAAACGAAGACCTGTTTCAATAGCAATAGGAGTAATAAGTTCAACTGAAATTGTTATATTATCGCCGGGTAAGCACATTTCCTTTTCAGCAGGAAGTGTGATAACACCTGTAACGTCAGTTGTTCTGAAATAGAACTGAGGTCTGTAATTTGAGAAGAAGGGTTTATGACGTCCACCTTCATCTGCCTTTAAAACGTAAACCTCACCGCTAAACTTTGTATGAGGATGAATTGATCCCGGCTTAGCAAGAACCTGTCCTCTTTCAATTTCGTTTCTGTTAACACCACGAAGAAGTACTCCGACATTGTCGCCGGCTTCAGCATAGTCAAGCTGCTTTCTGAACATTTCTATACCAGTAACAACAACTTTTCTTTTTTCCTCTGAAAGACCAACTAATTCAACTTCTTCGCCTATCTTAAGCTTACCTCTTTCAACTCTGCCTGTAGCAACTGTTCCACGGCCGGTGATTGTGAAAACGTCCTCAACAGGTAATAAGAAGTCTTTATCGGTATCTCTCTCAGGAGAAGGAATGTAGCTGTCAACAGCTTCCATGAGCTTGTTAATGCATTCATATTCAGGAGCATTGGGATCTGTAGATGTGCTTTCAAGTGCAACAAGTGCAGAACCGGGAATGATTGGAATCTCATCTCCGGGGAATTCGTATTCAGTAAGAAGGTCTCTGATTTCCATTTCAACAAGTTCAAGAAGTTCAGGATCGTCTACCTGGTCAACTTTATTCATAAATACAACAATGTAAGGAACGCCAACCTGTCTGGAAAGAAGGATGTGCTCTCTTGTCTGAGGCATAGGACCGTCAGCAGCAGAAACAACCAATATAGCACCGTCCATCTGAGCAGCACCGGTAATCATGTTCTTAACATAGTCAGCATGTCCTGGGCAGTCAACGTGAGCATAGTGACGTGCATCTGTCTGATACTCAACGTGTGCTGTGTTAATTGTTATACCTCTTTCTCTCTCTTCAGGAGCCTTATCAATATTTGCATAGTCGGTAAAATCAGCGAAACCCTTCATAGCAAGTACTTTTGTTATAGCAGCTGTAAGAGTAGTCTTACCATGGTCAACGTGACCTATTGTACCAATGTTAACGTGGGGCTTTGTTCTTTCGAATTTAGCTTTTGCCATTGTTAATATCCTCCTTTAATATCAAATCCTTGGGGATTACCCATATTTTTTATTATTTTAATACAAATTTGCTAAAAAATCAATAGTTGAATCAGTCTTTTTTAGCTCTTGCGGTAATAATTTTTTCCATTATGCTCTTTGGCACCTGTTCGTAATGGCTAGGCTCCATTGAGTAGTTTCCTCTGCCCTGTGTCTTGGAACGCAAATCTGTTGAATAACCAAACATTTCAGAAAGAGGAACCATTGAGGAAATGGTAGTAATACCGTTTCTGGTTTCCATACCGTTTATTTGTCCTCTACGTGAATTAAGGTCACCTATTACATCACCCATATAATCTTCAGGCACGTTTACGTCAACCTTCATAATGGGTTCTTTTAATATAGGATCAGCCTTCTTACAGCCTTCTTTAAATGCCATTGAACCGGCAATCTTAAAGGCCATTTCAGAAGAGTCAACCTCATGGTATGAACCATAGACAAGTTTTACCTTAATGTCAACAACCTGGTATCCTGCAAGCACACCGGATTCCATTGCTCCCTGAATACCTGCATCAACAGCCGGAATGTATTCCTTGGGGATTACACCTCCGACAATTGCGTTAACAAACTCGTAACCTTTGCCGGCTTCCTGAGGCTCCATTTCCAAAACAACGTGACCGTACTGACCACGACCGCCTGACTGACGAGCATATTTATGCTCAATCTTAATGGGCTTACTGATTGTTTCTTTATAAGATACCTGAGGATTACCAACATTAGCCTCTATCTTAAATTCTCTCAAAAGTCTGTCAACAATGATTTCAAGATGAAGTTCACCCATGCCGGCAATAATTGTCTGACCTGTTTCTTCGTCTGTATAAGCCTTAAAGGTAGGATCTTCTTCGGCAAGCTTTGATAAAGCTATGCCCATCTTTTCCTGTCCGGCCTTAGTTTTAGGCTCTATAGCAACCCTTATAACAGGTTCCGGGAACTCCATAGACTCAAGAATGATCGGTGCATCTTCTGTACAAAGAGTATCGCCTGTTGTTGTGTTTTTTAAACCAACGGCAGCAGCAATATCTCCTGCATATACCATATCAACGTCTTCACGCTTGTCAGCATGCATACGAAGAATACGCCCTATTCTTTCCTTGTTTTCTTTTGAAGAATTCAGTACATAACTACCTGTAGTAAGTGTGCCTGAATATACTCTGAAGAAACAAAGCTTTCCAACGAATGGGTCTGTAAGAATCTTAAATGCAAGAGCGGAAAAAGGTTCAGTATCGCTTGAATGTCTCT
Organism: Bacillota bacterium; assembly: GCA_030705805.1. GTDB lineage: Bacteria > Bacillota > Clostridia > CAKSNL01 > HGM11501 > JAUZPY01. Next base: position 7,388 of record JAUZPY010000073.1, read on the forward strand.
CAGCTTCTTCACCATCTAAAAGGGTTCCCTTTATAGACGGAATGTCTGTGGGAGCCGGCATATAATCAACTATGCCGTCAAGTAAAGGCTGAACGCCCTTATTTTTATAAGCGGAACCACAAAATACGGGAATTATCTCGTTTGAAATTGTGGCCTTTCTGATTACCTTCTTCAGTTCGGCAACTGAAATTTCCTGACCCTCAAAGAACTTATTCATCAATTCATCATCAAATTCAACAATTGCTTCAACTGCTTCATCATGATACTTCTTAGCAAGCTCTTTCATATCATCGGGTATTGGCTCTATTCTTATATCCGTACCGTCATCGTTATAATATACTTCGGCTTCCATATTGAGCAGGTCTATTACACCCTTAAAGGTGTCTTCAGCCCCAATCGGAAGCTGGAGAGGAATAGGCTTACATTTAAGTCTATCCTTCATCATTTCAACAACGTTAAAGAAATCTGCACCCATAATGTCCATCTTATTAACAAAAGCCATGCGGGGAACATGATATCTATCAGCCTGTCTCCATACGGTTTCAGACTGAGGTTCAACGCCGCCCTTTGCACAGAAAACTGTTACACTTCCGTCAAGCACTCTTAATGAACGCTCAACCTCAACTGTAAAGTCAACATGTCCGGGTGTATCTATAATATTTATTCTGTGCCCTTTCCAATGAGCAGTGGTTGCAGCCGAAGTAATTGTTATACCTCTTTCCTGCTCCTGCTCCATATAGTCCATCGTAGCATTTCCGTCGTGTGTATCGCCTATCTTATGAATCTTGCCACAATAATACAAAATTCTTTCTGTGGCGGTAGTCTTCCCGGCGTCAATGTGAGCCATAATGCCTATATTTCTTGTCTTTTCAAGTGGGAATTCTCTTGGCAAAAATACCTCTCCTTCCGTCATTTGCTACCATAGACTACCATCTGTAATGTGCAAACGCCTTATTAGCTTCAGCCATCTTATGTGTGTCTTCACGCTTCTTAACTGCTGATCCAACACCATTTGTGGCATCAACGATTTCATTAGCAAGTCTCTCGCACATATTTCTTTCGTTGCGAGCCCTGCTATACTGTGTAAGCCATCTTAAACCTAATGTGCGACGTCTTTCGGGACGTACTTCCATAGGAACCTGGTATGTTGCACCGCCGACTCTGCGAGCCTTTACCTCTAAAACGGGCATGATGCTTTCCATAGCCTGGTTAAAAACTTCAAGTGGTTCTTTTCCTGTCTTCTCACGTACAATTTCAAATGCATCGTATACAATCTTTTGTGCAACACCCTTCTTGCCGTCAAGCATGATGTTGTTTATCAGTCTTGTTACTGTTGTATCATTGTACAAGGGATCAGGCAAAACATCTCTTTTGGGAACAAATCCTCTTCTTGGCACTGTTCTTCCCTCCTTCATAAATTATAAATAATGAATTCATAGGTACTCAAGAAATCCTTTCTTGTAAGTGCAATCTATATAAATCCGTAGACCGCACGACCTAATTTGTCATTCCATCTACGGAATAACAATCAAATTAAATTGGGGTATTATTACTTTTTAACCTTTACTCTCTTTGCGCCGTACTTTGAGCGAGACTGCTTTCTGTTAGCTACGCCGGATGCGTCAAGAGCACCTCTGATAATGTGGTAACGCACACCGGGAAGGTCTCTAACCCTTCCACCCCTGATAAGAACAACACTGTGCTCCTGAAGGTTATGACCTTCACCGGGGATGTAACTTGTTACCTCTGTACCGTTAGTAAGTCTTACTCTGGCTATTTTACGAAGAGCTGAGTTAGGCTTCTTAGGTGTCTTTGTCTTAACATAAGTACATACGCCTCTCTTCTGGGGAGAGTTCTGATCTGTAACCTTATTTTTAAGTGAATCAAGACCCTTTTGAAGTGCCGGTGCTGTGGATTTCCTAACCTGTGTGCTTCTGCCAGTTCTGACTAACTGGTTAAATGTTGGCATTTAATGTTCACCTCCATACTATTTAATTTATATCAGCAGCGCTTTTTTTCGCTGTTAATAAACGACAGCAATGGCAGCGCCTACGTCAATTTCGCAAGCCTTGCCAAGTTCTTTCATAGTGGAAACCCATTCCACATCTATGCCGAATTTTTCGCAAT
>JAUZPY010000074.1 GCA_030705805.1 Bacillota bacterium
AATACGGCTATTGATGCTCTTAAAACTACCGTAAGAGAGGATTACAGCCATAAAGAACTTTCGTGGGCCGAAGGTTCAAGGCTTATTATAATTACCGCACACAGGAGAGAAAATCTCGGAGAGCCTATGCACCATATGTTCAGGGCAATAAGGCGTATTGTAGATGAGTATCCCGACATAAAAGCGGTTTATCCTATTCATATGAATCCGGTTGTAAGGAAGGCTGCAAATGAGGAGCTCGGCGGCTGCGACCGAATTCGTATTATAGAGCCTTTGGACGTGCTTGATTTTCATAATTTTTTAGCCAGAAGCTATTTGATTTTAACCGACAGCGGCGGCATACAGGAGGAAGCGCCTTCTTTAGGGAAGCCTGTTTTGGTAATGAGGGATACTACCGAGCGTCCTGAAGGCATAGAGGCAGGTACGCTTAAGCTTGTGGGAACCGAAGAAAATAACATTTATAAGAACTTTAAGCTTCTTATAGAAGACAAAGCTGCTTACGAAGCAATGAGCAAGGCTTCAAATCCTTACGGGGATGGCTTTGCATGCAAGAGAATTGCAGATATACTTGAAAAATAAAATTAAAGTTAATAAGAAAGGCACTTCGTTTCGAAGTGTCTTTATTTATTTTGTCGGTTAGATTTTCCGTTTAGGTAAGTATTTTGTTGGTTTATTTTCATTATTGGAGGAATATACTTATATACAGCACATTTGAAATTAAAAAAATAAATTTTGTATTAATTTGTAAAAAAATAGGAAAATGGTGTATCTGAAAAAAATAAAAGTTTACAGTTTGTCCATAGATTTCCGGATGAAAATAAGGTATAATAACTTAGTGAAAAGTTATTAAAAAAAGATAGCGGTAAATCAAATAAAGGAGATGAAGGTATGTCTATAGAAAACTATTCCGAGACAACAACGGAAATTTATTCATTGGCGGATAAATGCATGAAAAATAATAACATTGACCCGGCACTATATACAGTACATAAAGTGAAGAGGGGACTTAGAGATTTAGACGGTAAGGGAGTAGTAACGGGACTTACCGAAATCTCTACAATAAATTCTTACAGGGAAATTGATGGCGAAAGCGTTCCCTGCGAAGGGGAGCTTTACTACAGGGGCGTGGATATTCACAGCATTGTGGATGGATTTACAAAAGAAGGCAGATTCGGATTTGAAGAAACCGTTTATCTGCTCTTATTCGGAAAGCTGCCGGAGGAGGAAGAGCTTAAAGGCTTTCAGAAGCTTTTATACGAATACAGAACCCTTCCTACAAATTTTGTCAGAGATGTAATTATGAAGGCACCCAACGCCGATATTATGAATTCCTTGGCTCGCAGCGTTTTGACCCTTTATTCATATGACAGGAATGCAAATGATTTAAGCATTCCGAATGTTTTGAGGCAGTCCATTCAGCTGATTGCCAACTTTCCTCTTTTGTCTGTATATGCATATCAGGCTTACCGCCACTATATAAAGGGCAGAGGCCTTTATATTCATAATCCGGACAAAGAGCTGTCCACAGCAGAAAATATTTTAAGACTTTTAAGACCTGATAAAAGCTTTACGGATTTAGAGGCAAAGTTATTAGATCTTGCTCTTGTGCTTCATGCGGAGCATGGCGGCGGCAATAATTCAACATTTACTACCCATGTTGTTACATCGTCCGGAACAGACACTTATTCGTCTGTAGCGGCATCTTTGTGCTCGCTTAAAGGCCCAAAACATGGGGGAGCCAATGTAAAAGTCAAACTGATGTTTGATGACATTAAAAATAACGTTTCGAATTGGAACGATGACGATGAGATCAAGGACTATCTTATAAAAATCCTCGACAAAGAAGCCTTTGATAAGACCGGTCTGATTTACGGCATGGGTCATGCGGTGTATTCTTTGTCTGACCCGAGAGCCTGCATATTTCAGAAATTTGTCGGGAAGCTGTCAGAAGAAAAGGGCAGACTGGATGAATTTGAGCTGTACAAAAATGTGGCTCGCTTAGCTACTGAGGTCATTGCGGAAAAACGCAGGATTTATAAAGGCGTCAGCCCTAACATTGACTTTTATTCGGGTCTTGCATACTCTATGCTTGATTTGCCGGAAGAGCTGTACACACCTATTTTTGCGGTTGCCCGGATCGCCGGCTGGAGTTCCCACAGAATGGAGGAACTTATAAACGCAGGTAAAATTATAAGGCCTGCCTATAAGTCCGTTGCCAAAACAATGGAGTATGTTCCGATTAAGGATAGATAAAAGAGAAAAAATGTGCTTTCAGCACATTTTTTCTCTTTGGAAGGTGCTTTCGGCACATTTTTCTCTTTTTTCTTTGGAATTACTTGAAAGCACATTTTTCTCTTTGAAATTTTGAGGCTTTAGACTCGCAGTGGATTAAAATGCTTCCTTTTAGACCGACATAATTATCCGTATTAAAAGCTTCTGTGACTTTAATACCTTGCGGCCGGCACCTGACATGGTATCGGGTATGAGAGCCTGGAACGGTTATATTAAACGAAGGAGAAAATGTTAAATCATTCCAAGCTTACTTGCTAAGTTTACCCTGCTAATTAAAGCCGGATTATCATTTAAATCAGGCTTAACAGCAGTCTTAAAAGGGTCAAGGCTTTTTTCATGCCTTAGGAGCTTGCCTGCAAGAATAAAATACCGATGGGTCCAGCCGACGGGAATAAATATGCCCTTAGCATATTTATAGCCTTTGATGCGAAGTACGTCGCCTGGCGGGAATAAGGCTGCAATAATTTTATGGTTGCGATCTTTTTTGAAAGTCCTCATCAGTTCTTTTTTATTCATGTTTGAGGTTTTTTCAATAAATATTTTATAGAAAGAATTGCTCTTTTCACAGATACAGGAATTTTCCATATCTTCAATAAAAGCTTTCACATCATCCCATGACCCATTTGAACAAAGGTTTATTCCTAAAAATTTGTTGCCTATTTCTTTTATTGTTTCTATAAGGCGGTCATAGTGAAGCTCAGACATTACATCATTATAGCGGTTCCAATCAATGTCATTTTCATAATGCTTCATGTATATAAGCAAATCTAAAATCTGTCTTAAATAGGAGTTTCCTGAAATAAAATGCTTTATGAAATGGAAGGTTAAATAAAAGAGGTTGTCGTTTATTCCCAAAGTTTTTATAGAAGAACTGCCAAAGTCAACTTTTATATAAGGTTCGTTAAAGCTTACCTTATTTCTTACTATATATTGCATAGCGGTTTTATCATAAAGAGAAACATGCACCTCTATTAAACCTGCGGCCTTATGAACAGCTTTGAAATGGTGGCTGCCATTTCTGCGCCGGATTATTGTATAGCCTAAATTTTTCAAAACCTTTTCTGCTTTTTTTTCATTTTCCAAATTAATTAGAATATCGGCATCAGCTGATATTCTGCGATGGGGGTCGGGATATAGCCTGGAGAGCGTAACACCCTTTAAAAAGCAGCAGGATATGTTATTTTCTTCCAGAGCCGTAGCTGTGGAAATAACAAAGGGAATCTTAGAGGAGAACTTGCTTACGGTGGACAATGCATTCCTTCGCAAGACATGGAACTTTTCTTCACTTAAATAAGGAGCTGCTGCGGGAAATACTGTATGCCATATACCCTGTGATATAGCCAAACGGTGAATTTCATCAATGTCAAGCTCATGGTCAAAGCAGGCAATTTCATCATTTATGCTTGCACCCAAAAGCTTCAGCATATCATAAAAATATTGCATCAGCAGCATCACTCCTCTCTTTTGATTATTTTAATATTTTAACATGAGATTAATTTTAAATCAAGAGAATTAATAGAATATACAAGAAGAAGGCTTCTAGTAAGTGTAAAATATTATAAAGCAAAAGGTTAAAAAACTGAAGTTCCCAAATTATGTAAAATCTATTTTGCTAAAAAATAAAAAAAATTCTAAATACCCCTTCCATAAATAAAAAAAATAATGTATAATATAAAAAACAAGTCTTTTAAGCATAAAGCTTAGATTTTGGGGCTTACGGCAAGGAAGGTGCGAAAATGGGTGATTTTCTTCATGTTTTATATACACACCTGATTCAATTTTTCAGCATGATAAGGCTGAATGATGTTATAGACATTTTAATTATTGCATATGTTTGCTACTTAATAATAAAGCTTGTTCGCGAAACCAGAGCACAACAACTGATTAAAGGTATAGTAGTTTTGGTTTTAGCTACTCAGATAAGCGGCTGGCTAAGTTTGAATACGGTAAATTTTGTTCTTCGTAATATGATGCAGGTCGGGGTGCTGGCGCTGATTGTAATGTTTCAGCCTGAGCTGAGGCGTTTTCTTGAAAAAGTCGGCAGGTCCTCTTTCAAAGATATATTTAATCCTAGAAACGTCATGGAACAAAGTCAGATTGACTCAATAGTAAATGCGGTATCCGTTATGAGTGAAGAACGGACAGGCGCTTTGATTGTATTTGAAAAAACTTCCAAAATAGGTGATATAATAAGAACAGGGGTTACAATCGACAGTGAAATTTCTCAACAGCTGATTTTAAATATTTTTATAAAAAATACGCCTTTGCATGACGGTGCTATGATAATAAGAGATGGGAAGATTGCTGCTGCGTCCTGCCTTTTGCCTTTAAGTCAGAATGAGGGTTTAAGTCAGGAGCTTGGCACAAGACATCGGGCGGCAATCGGCATTACCGAGCATTCGGATGTGGTTGTTGTGGTTGTCTCTGAGGAAACAGGTAAAATTTCCTTTGCTAAGGAGGGAAATTTGCAGAGAGCAATGAGCCCTGAAGCTATCGGAAGAGCTTTAATGAAGGAATTTACCGATCAGCCGGTTCAAGGAGATGGCGTAGTATCACAATGGAAGGAGCGATTTACCCGTGGAAGAAAATAAATCCAACCATGTGACCGATTCCCATGGAAATGAAGCGAAAACAGTAAAAGAAAAAAGAGAACATAAAAGAGATTTATGGACAAGAGTGTTATGCCTGCTTTTTGCCATAGTAATGTGGACATATACAGCCTATGTGGAAAACCCTATAACGACCAGAACATTTACAGGCATTAACATTCAGATAATCGGCCAGGAAAATCTGGAAAAAAGAAACCTTACTGTTTTATACGGAAATGATATGAAGCTTTCACTTAAGCTTTCAGGCTCAAGAAATACTCTGGGAAAGGTATCCCCGTCTGACATTATTGCAACCGCTGACGTTTCAAATATTACTTCGGTGGGAGCACAGAACGTTGATATTAAGGTAGGCGGATTATCAGACTTAATTACGGTTGAAGAAAAGAAGATTACAAACTCAAGACTTGTTGTTGACTATCTTAATTCAAAAAAATTGAATGTAAATATTGATATTGTGGGAACAATGGGAGAGAATAGGATTGAAAGCCAGAAATCAGTAAGTCCTTCTCAAGTTACCGTAACGGGTCCGGCAACTCTTCTTAAAGGTATAACCGCATGGACAGAGGGCGTTGATATAAGTAAGCTTGCTTCAAGTGAAAATGTATTTAAGACCGGCATAGTATTAAAGAATACGTCGGGTGAAACCGTTAATACCAGCCTGTTATCCTTGAATGAAGTCGAAACAACAGTTACATTTAAGTGCTTGGGAAAGAGAATTGTCCCTGTTAAAGCGCCTAAACTTGAAGGCTATTCGGAAGGGTTTAATTTCAAAGCTGAGTCTATAGACCCCGCTGAAATTACGATAACCGGACTGGTTGAAGTAGTAGATGAAACAAATTATATTGATCTTGAACCTGTAGATGTTTCCGGAATGCAGACAGGCAAGACCGTAGAAGTGAAGCTGGCTATTCCAGACGGAATAGCGGCAGAAGTAAGTACGGCTAAGGTAAAAATAACAGCGGAAAGTACTGCTAAGCCGGCTGCGCAGAAAGCGACCCAAGAGGCGGCTCAGGAAGCGGCAACAGGGGAAACTACAGCACAGACAGCACAGGAAACCGAAACACAAACAACAACACAAAAAACTGAGGCACAAGAAAAAACAGAGGGAGAATAAAAAACTATTGACATTTATGTAAAATAAATGTATAATATTTTTTGCTTGCAGAAAAGAACTATGATTATTAATTTATCAGGAATTATTGATTCGGAAGGTAAGCTTCCCATTAAAGGTATGGTTGAATTCGGCAGGGTAGAGTTTGATAATATGACCTATGAATTCACACCTTGTATGGTTGAGGGCGAAATCGTTAATGTTGGCGGCAACTTAGAACTTACAGCAAATGTTAAAGGGCAGTATGAAACTGCATGTACCAGATGTCTTGCACCGGTTATTGTAGACGTGGATACCGACATTTTTGAGGTACTAAACGGGAAAGATGTAACAAGTGAGCTCTTTAAGATTAACAGAAACGAATGTGAAATTGACGAGCTGTTTCTTAGTGCCATATTAACAGAAATACCCCTGATAGCCTTGTGCAGTGAGGACTGCAAGGGTCTTTGCCCTACTTGTGGCAAGAACCTTAATGAAGGGCCCTGTTCCTGTGGCGAGTAAAGGCGAATAGACCAATAAAGTAAAAACAAAGCTGATTTATATTGCATGGAGGTGTAGGATTTATGGCAGTACCGAAGACTAGAATATCAAAAGCAAGAAAGCATTCAAGAAGAGCTAACTGGAAGCTCCTTGTTCCGGGCATGGTTAAGTGTCCTCAGTGTGGGGAATTTAAAATGCCCCATAGAATATGCCCTGCTTGCGGATATTACAAGGGTAAAGAAATCATAAAGAAGGAAGCATAAGTTAGACAGTATTAAATCAATTTTCTTATTTTAGAGAATTGGTGACTTTTGTTTCGCATATATAACGAATAAGAAAGCAGGTTGATTTCAGTTCAACCTGCTTTTAATTTTATGCCTGCTGTATAGTTCACTTATCCATATAATACTTTTCCCCCTAAGCTGACGAAATCTTTTCACTTTTTTCGCTGCAAAATGCACTCTCCGCATTTTTTAGGTCTCAGAGGTCCCCTTCGTCTTTCCTTGAAAGACAGAAAAAATCCTCGAAAATCTTTCTATCAAAGACGAGGAAATTCGGGTGAATTGCCAAAGCTTTTGGCAAGGCTAAACCATCATTTTTCTGCCTTCCCATCATTTTTGGCTCAATAGCTAGGGCATAATACGCAAGACAAATTACTCAAGTTGGCATCCCATGCGGTCTGGGTATTTTATTTTTTACGGGGTTAGAAAGTTATAATCCCATAAGCTCAAATCAAGTAGTATATACAAAAAAACTAAAATTCAGCCTTAGCTCTGGAGAGCCTGATTTTATAATGTTATAAACATTTTTTTAAAAACCTATTGACAATTAAGTACCAATACTGTATTATCTATAATAGTACAGTTAGTACACTCAAAGGAGGTGTAGTATGATTCAGCTTGACTTTAAAGATAAACGGCCTATAAGTGAACAGATTCAGGATGTTATCAAGAATCTTATAATTAAAGGCGCGTTTAAAGAAAACGAGAAAATTCCCTCAGTAAGGGAATTGGCAGGAAGTTTGGCGATTAATCCAAACACCATTCAGAAAGCTTACAAGGAACTGGAGAACGAAGGCTACATATATTCACAAAAAGCAAAAGGGAACTTTGTGGCGCCGGCAGGCAGTGAATTGAAAGACAGAAAAGAGTCGGTACTAAAGGAGCAGCTCTCCGAAATAGTAAGGGAGCTGTATTATATAGGAGCGGAAAAGGAAAGCCTGAAAAAAGAAATTGACGAAATATATAGGGGAGGCACAAACCATGATTAATGCTACAAATGTGGTAAAGACCTTTGATGGATTCAGGGCCCTGGATGGTCTTTCCCTACACATTGATAAAGGCTCCGTTTATGGATTAATAGGGCCTAACGGCGCTGGTAAAACTACATTTATAAAGAGCCTTATGGGAATATATAAGCAGGATGAAGGCATAATTTCCGTTGACGGAGAGACAGTTTATAATAATCCGGTAAGCAAGCAAAGGATTATTTACATAAGTGATGAGCTTTATTTTTTTCCGACTTATTCAATCCTGGACATGGCGAAATATTATGCCGGAATATATGAAAACTGGAGCTGGGAGACCTTTGAAAATTTGAAGGGCGTATTTAAAATAGATGTAAAGCGTAAGATAAGAAGACTTTCAAAAGGCATGCAGAAGCAAGTTGCATTCTGGCTGGGGATATGCACAAGTCCGGATGTTATGGTTCTTGACGAACCCATTGATGGTCTTGATCCGGTAATGAGGCGCAACACCTGGTCACTGGTTTTGCAGATGGTGGCTGATAAGGGCACAACCGTATTGATTTCTAGCCATAATTTAAGAGAGCTTGAAGATGTATGCGACCATGTAGGTATTATGCATCAGGGCAAAATAGTAATGGAAAAGGCGCTTGATGATGTAAAGGGTAATATACACAAGCTTCAGCTTGCCTTTGACGGCGGTATGCCCCTCGAACTCCGAAATAGCCTTGACATTATACATGAAGAGGTTTTTGGAAGTGTTGAGCTTTTAATTGTAAGAGGAGAAGACTCGGAAATAGCTGCAAAGGTCAATGAGTATAAGCCTTTAGTAGCGGATATTCTTCCTTTATCCCTTGAGGAAATATTTATTTACGAACTGGGAGGTATGGGCTATGAGCTTGAAAGCATCCTTCTTTAATAAGAGTATTATTAAATCGGACTTTAAACGATTTTGGTGGATAAGTGTTTTAAACGCTTTAACGGTTTTCTTCTTTGGATTGTTTCCTTTTTTAAACAGCAGCAATAATTATGTAACAACCGGTAAATTCAGTGAAAGCAGCTTTGCTAGTAGCGCGGCCACGCTTACATATATGTGGGACGGAATATTTGCACTTTTAACAGTCGCATTGCTTTTTATCTATCTCAATCATTCCGGCTCTGTGGCAGTTATGCATGGGCTTCCGCTGAAGCGTAAAAACCTGTATTTTTCACACATGTTATCCGGAGCTTGCCTTCTTGTTGCTCCGCTTATTTTGAATTTTGGTATACTGTTTTTATTCAGGCTAAGTGATTCGATTGCAAAAGTACTTCCGGTAAAATACATTTTAATATGGGCATATATTTATTTTGTTTATATGATTGTTGTGTTCAGCTTTACATCACTGGTAGCAATGATTACCGGCTCTACCATTGCAAACATAATATTTACCGCAATTTTCGGCTTGGTACCTGTAGCAATTGAGTACTTTCTGGCTACTTTTATAAAGGAACAGATTTACGGATGCATGCCCGAATGGAACTACTTTACCACGAGGTGGGTGTATCTTAACTATGACGCACTGTTAACATATAAGGCACTGATATATTTGGTGTTGGTAATATTATTTGTTTATTTTGCGGTAGTTTTGTATAATAAAAGACCCCTTGAGGCAAACGGTGAAGTGGTAGCTTTTAAGGTTTTAAGGCCTTTGTTTATATATGGAGTAGCACTCGGAAGCGGTATGCTTGGCTATTTGTATTTTTCAAAGATAATATCC
>JAUZPY010000075.1 GCA_030705805.1 Bacillota bacterium
ATTATTGCCGGTAATGCACATCAGTACACCCGTTGCACCTTCAATACTTGTTTCAAGAAGCGGAGATTCAATAGCACTTCTTGCAGCAATCTCTGCCCTATTCTCACCGGAAGCTCGTCCAATACCAAAATGAGCAAAACCAGCCTCTTTCATTACGCTGGTAACATCAGCAAAGTCAGCGTTCATAAATCCGACATTACCAATAAGTTCGGTAATACCCTGAACGCCCTGACGAAGAGCTTCGTCAGCCATTATAAATGCATCTTTAAAGGAGGTTTTAGCACTGCCGATTGTAAGGAGTCTGTCGTTGGGGATAACAACTATAGTATCAACATTGCTCTTTAAAGCTTCAATACCCTCGGAAGCCTTGTCCATTCTGCGTCTGCCTTCAAAGCCAAAGGGCTTTGTAACAATACCTACAGTGAGAATGCCTTTGCCCTTAGCTATACCGGCAATTACAGGCGCAGCACCGGTACCTGTTCCGCCGCCCATACCTGCGGCAATGAATACCATATCCGCGTCCTCTATAGCTTTTTCTATTTCAATAGAGCTTTCCTCAGCCGCTCTTCTTCCTACATCGGGGTCTGAGCCGGCTCCCTGTCCTTTTGTTATTTTTTCTCCGATTTGAAGAGAAACGTCTGCTCTTGAGCATTCAAGAGTTTGCTGATCAGTATTTACAGCAATAAATTGAACGTGTTTAACACCGGCATCAACCATACGATTAATAGCGTTATTACCGCCGCCGCCAACACCTATTACTTTTATAACTTGAACATCTTTCTTTTGAGAATCCATAGGATATTAACCCCCTTGTACATTTTTACTTATTTATAATATAATATTTTTTATGCTTTGTCAAATAGTTTAAGAAAAATTCCTGAAAAAATCCCTTTTTAACTTAAAATAATAAACTTTTCTCTTTGATTTTTTCTTTTTTAACTCAAATTTCCTTAAAAATAACCGATTTTCAGTTTGTTTCTACATTGTCACTTTGAACAGCTACAGGCTTGTCCGTTTCTGCTCCGGTTTCTGTCGTATTTTCTCCGGATGAACCAGCCGGTTCCTGAGGCTTAGTTTCCTCGGCAGTTTCTGTACCCTCAGCGGTATTTGCTCCCTGCGAAGGCAGGGTATTTTCCGCTGCCGCTCCTTGAGCTTGGGTTTCTCCGGCTTCGGTTCCTTGTGCAGGTGCTCCCGTACCGGTGTTTTCCGGGGCAGTACCCTTTGGTTCTTCTGTTTTTGTAGTTTTCTTCGTGGTCTTTTCTTCAGGAACGGTTCTGTAGGTAATGCCTGACTCTACGTCGGTAGCGTCAAGAACGCCTCTGATGTTTTGAGGAAGGTTACTTAAAACCTCTTTTATGTATGCCATTTTATAAGCGATGTTCTCATCAGGTCCGAACTTAACGGTAAGCGTCTTGCCGAGAACAAATACTATATCCTTTGTATCAGATATATCCAGGCTTGTCACATTCTTCATGCCATACTTTACAAAATAGCCCATAAACTTAAGCATGGTATCAAATTTGACATCTTCTTTCGTGCCTACCTTTTCTCCTATCTTGAACCCGTTATCTTTTAAGCCTTTGTATACGGGCAAATCAAATTTATTATCTTTCTTTAAATAAATGCTTTTACCGCTGGAAGAAATCGCTGCAATGCGTTTTTCCAGTTCAACGTACGCAACAGCATCACCCTCCGTAACCGTTATTGTAATGGTTGAAGGAAGCTGCCGTTTAACTTTAACGCTTTCTATGTATGGAAGGCTGCAGACCCTGCTTTTGATATCTGCTTTACTGTCTGAAAACAGATTATCTCCCTTTTTAACACCTGCCGCAGCCAATATATTTTCTGTACTCACTAAAGAATTACCGCTAACTTTTATCGCTTTTATATCGCAAATCGGTGTTCTGACAGCTATAAGCATAAGGCAAGCGATGGTGGCGAGCCAGAGCAATGTCCTGGCAAAACCTCTAAGGCGCCTTTTTTGCTTTCTGTGCCTTGACTTTTTTCTCCTGCGCTGAACATTTCTCTCAGTGCTTCTTAAGTCGGCGCTTTGATATTCGCTTCTTTGATAGCTGTTTCTTTGAGATGCGCTTTTTTCGGCACTTTTAGGCATACTTTTTTGTGTGCCTTTTCCTTCTGTGCTTTTTTGGTGTGAACTTTTTTTAGGCGTACTTTCGGAAGATAGTTGACTCCCAATCTCTTCTGCTTCTCTTTGTTTTTTACGCTGAAGAGCTTCCCGCCTCCTGCGCTGTCTTAAAAGTTCTTTTTTATCATTAGTGTCTGACATCGGTTCACCTCCTTTGTATATCGGCTCCCAAAAGTCTCAAATTATCTTCAAAACGTTCATAACCTCTGTCTATATAACAGACGTTTTCAATTTCACTTGTTCCCTGAGCACCTAAAGCAGCCACCGTTAATGCGGCACCGCCCCTTAGGTCCGCCGCAGATACATGCGCACCGTAAAGGGTTGGAGTGCCCTTTACTACAGCCAGCTGACCGTCTACCACGATATCCGCGCCCATTCTCAAAAGGCCGTCAACCTGACGGAATCTGTCATGAAATATGTTTTCAGCGATTACACATGTGCCTTGTGCGGTAGTCATAAGGCTCATAAAAATCGATTGCATATCTGTAGGGAATCCGGGATAGGGATAAGTTCTGACTCTCTTTACCGCAAGAAGTCTGTTAGGCGAGGCTACTCTTAAGGTATCCCCTTTTAAAATCAATTCCGCGCCCGTTTCATTAAGAACGGATAACAGTGCCTGTATGTGAGCAGGCTCTACATTCGTCAAAAGAGCATCTCCGCCGGTTATCAGTACGGCCGCAATATATGTAGCGGTCTCAATTCGGTCAGGAATTACTGTATGGGTTACATCATTATATACCTTTGCGCCTTCTATGTAAATAGTATTTGTACCTGCTCCGGTAACACGTGCCCCCATCGAATTCAAAAACTTCTGTAAATCTTCAATTTCAGGCTCTTTAGCTGCGTTGGAAATTGTTGTAATACCTTGTGCTCCGCAAGCAGCAAGCATAACATTTTCCGTTGCGCCTACGCTAGGAAAATCCAAATGTATATCAGCTGAGTGAAGATTTTTTGCGTCGCAGTAAATTTCTCCACAGCTTTCATCTATAATCATGCCCATCTGTCTGAAAGCTTTCAGATGTAAGTCAATCGGCCTGGGGCCTATTTCACAGCCTCCGGGCAAAGTAATTGTTGCACTTTTTAAGCGTGCTGCAAGCGCTCCTAAAAAAATAATGGAGGAGCGCATTTTCAGCATTAGTTGCTCTGGGATAATATCTGTTATGATTGATTCCGATTTAACGGTAACAACAGACCCTTCCCTCTTAGTGCTGCAGCCTAAAAATTCTAAAATTTTGAGGGACTCAGACACATCGCTTAGGTCAGGACAATCATAAATTACACTTTGACGTCCGCTTATAACTGTAGCAGCCAGAATTGGCAAAACTGCGTTTTTTGCGCCGTGAATTTTGACACTTCCGGTAAGAGGTCTTTTGCCCTCAACAATAAATTTTTCCAAATTATGCACCCCCTAAAGATATTTTATGCGGGGGCACTTAAATGTGTTAACTTATCTTTCAATAAGCTGTTTTGCACATTTATATATTGCTTCCGTTGCGTCGCTTATAGCCGCAGATTTAGCTTTTTTACCCATTTCGGTAAGCTTTTCTTTATCATGAATAATATCTTCTATAGTTTCGTGAAGTTTCGAGCCTGTTAATTCATTTTCCTCAATGAGTATAGCCGCGCCCTTATCCGAAAGGTACTTAGCGTTATAAACCTGATGATTATGTGCCACAAAAGGACTTGGCACAACAATAGAAGGCTTGCCTGAAGCGGCAAGCTCACTTACTGTTACTGCGCCGGTGCGGCATACTATAAGGTCAGAAGCGGCAAAAGCCAGTTCAGTATTATAAATATACGGCATAATTCTTATATTTTCAGGAATTTTATCTACCTTCTGCTTAATTCTTTCCATTAGTTCTTCATAGTGTGCTTCGCCTGTTGAAGCAAGTATATTATAATCCTTTGCAAGTCCTTCGCAAACAATATCATACAAAGCGTTGTTAATACTGGGTGCGCCCAAGCTTCCGCCCATAGCTAAAACCAACGGTTTATCGTCGATATTCAGTTTTATCCTGGCTGTGTACGGAGATACCGCCAAAAGGTCGGCTCTTACAGGATTGCCGGTAAGAACTATTTTCTTATGTTTTTTAAGGTAATTTGCAGTAGTTGAAAAACTTGTTGCCACCACATCAACCGTATCTGAAAGCAGCTTTACGGTTACTCCCGGAAAAACATTTTGTTCATGAATAATTGTAGGCATTTTAAGCTTATGAGCAGCATATAGAAGGGGACCACAAACATAGCCTCCCGTTCCTATAACAATATCAGGCTTAAACCGCTCAAGTATTTTTTTACCGTCAAAAATAGCCTTAGCAGCCTTAAAACAAATGTAGGCATTCTTAAAAGAAAACTTTCTTATAAAGCCTTCAACATTAATATACTCTATATCAATGTTTTGTGCAGGCACAAGCTTAGTTTCAAGGCCCTTTCTTGTCCCCACGTAAAGAATTTCAGAATCAGGTTCCTTCTCTTTAATGCATTTTGCAATAGCTATTGCAGGATTAATATGTCCTCCTGTTCCGCCTCCCGATACAATTACCTTCATCTAAGACCATTCCTTTCTAACGTGAAGAATATGGAAAATTCATTTATTTCACGGTATGTATTCTATCTGCTCCTGCCTTCTGAAATCTTGATACATTAAGTACAATGCCCATTGCCGCCATCATAATTACCAGAGATGTGCCTCCCGAAGAGAAAAACGGAAGCTGCATACCTGTCGAAGGTATAATATTGAGTACAACCGCTATATTTATAAGAACCTGAAGTCCCACCATTACAGATAAACCAAAAGCTAAATAGCTTCCAAAAGTATCTCTTGCGTTCAGCGCAATTTTTATTCCTCTCCAAACCAATAGTCCGAACAGAATAATTACTACCACGCCGCCCACCATGCCAAGCTCTTCACAAATAACCGCAAAAATATAGTCATTGTCTGCCATAGGCAGCCAGTTATATTTTTGCCTGGATTGGCCAAGGCCGAGTCCGAACAGTCCTCCCGAGCAAACTGCATAAAGAGATTGTAAAATCTGCCAGCCGTAACCTAAAGGCTCTTTCTCGGGATGCATATATCCTAAAAGTCTTTTTACTCTGTATGGCTCAACAAGCGCCAAAGCAACTCCCCCTAAGCCTGCGCATGCTCCCGCTCCTAATATATATCTACCGGAAAGTCCCGAAGCTATTAAAATCACAATACCTATCGCTGTAATAATAATCGCACCCGATAAGTGACTTTGTACTACCGCACCGGCAGCAGCTATCCCGATAATCATAAGCATTCTCCATACATTGCTCCATTTTTTCATTTCTTTAGGAGTCTTAGCGGAAAGCAAAGCGGAAAGAAAAATTATCATTGCTACCTTGGTAATTTCAGAGGGCTGGAAGGTTAAGCTTCCAACACCTATCCATCTTTTTGCGCCCTGACGCTCTACGCCGATTATAGGCACCAAACCCATAAGAATAATACTTATTATATATGCGGACTTTGCATGCTTTTTAAGGAAGTTATAATCCCTGAAAAAAGCACACCCAAACATAGTGGCAAAACCCAAAGCGGCAATAATACAATCCTTGATTATGGTACTGTATGGATTATTATTGCTGACAGAATTAGGAGTGCTTGCACTTATCAGCATAACCAGGCCGAAGCAAACCAAAATGCATACTAAGATAAGGTAAACCCCGTCAACTTCGCCCGGCTTTTCTTTTCTTGTTTTTCTTGAAGCGGCACCATCACGCCTTGTGGTATCTGCCGTAGTTTTTCTTGAAGCGGCCAAGCTGCGTGATGCGGTGTCTGCCGCAGTTTTTCTTGAAGCGGTAGAGCTACGCGATGCAGTATTTGCCGTATTTCTTTTTGAGGTGGCCAAACTGCGCGATGCGGTGTTTGCCATAATTTTTTTACCTCCGATATGCTATTATACTTATAATACCCATTACCAAGGTTATAATTGATGCAACCCTTACTATCTTAACTTCTGACCAGCCCTTTTTCTCAAAATGATGATGAATGGGGGTCATAAGAAATACTCTTTTTCCATGTGTAATTTTAAAATATGATACCTGTATAATAACCGACGCTGTTTCAATAAAGAATACAAGTCCTGCCAAAGCCAGAAAAATTTGAAGGCCCAAATAGCAGGCACAGCATCCGATGATGCCTCCAAGAAACAGTGAACCGGTATCTCCCATAAACACCTTTGCGGGATGAGCGTTAAACATAAAGAATCCCAATACTCCGCCGATAGCAGCCGCAAGAATAATGACTATGGTATTTTGGGTTAATTCTACTGCAAAGAACGCAAAAAATGCCATGCAAATCATTGAAGTAGATGCCGCAAGACCGTCGATTCCGTCTGTTAAGTTAACGGCGTTTACAGTTGCAAGCAAAATGAATACATTAAAAGGAATAATAAAATAGCTTATATCCACAGCCTTATAAAAAGGAATAATAAGGCTTCCGCCGTTTTCACGAAACAGAAATAAAGCAACTGCCGTAGCAATGAGTGCCTGAGCCAAAAACTTAGCTTTTGCGCTAAGACCTAAATTTCTTTTTTTAATAACCTTTATGTAATCGTCAGAAAATCCGATAACGCCAAAGAGAAAAGCCGATACAAGCATCATAACGCTTGTAAAATCATAATAACCGCCCATAAAAATGCTTATAGCCGCAGCCGGAATAAGGCCTGCGGCAAATATAAAAGCACCCATAGTAGGGGTTCCTCTTTTTTTCTCGTGCCAGGTGGGTCCTTCCTCCCTTATCTCCTGGCCGAAGCTTGCTTTAGTCAACAAATATATTATGCCTTTGCCGGAAAGAAGCGCAATTACAAAAGCCAAAGCAAAGGTTAATAAAGTCCATTCTGAAAGTCGTATCACAAAAATCACACCTTAGACCGTTATTTTAATATCTTATGCAAGTATCTGCTTTATAATTTCTCTCTCGTCATAGTCTATTTTTCTGCCCGCTACATCCTGATAGGTTTCGTGACCTTTTCCGGCCAAAAGAACTATGTCGCCTTCACCTGCTATACTTAAGGCAAAGCGAATTGCTTCGGTTCTGTCTACAATAGCACGATACTTATATTCATATCCGACCATCCCGGTAAGTATTTGCTTTACAATGCTCTCGGGATTTTCGGTTCTCGGGTTATCACTTGTTACAACACAATAATCGGCAAGGCGTGCTGCTATACCGCCCATTTTAGGGCGTTTTGCTGTTTCCCTGTCACCTCCGCAGCCAAAAACTATAATTATTTTCTTTTTAGCAAAGCCTCTTACAGCCCCCAGAATATTCTCAATACCGTCAGGAGTGTGGGCATAATCAATCATAACCGTATAAGGAGTATTGGTATTTACAACTTCTGCTCTGCCCTTTACTCCCCTTACAATGAGAAGGCCTTTTGCTATTTCCTCATCGGAAAGGCCAAGACAGGCACAGGCGCCGATACCTGCCAGCGCATTATAAACCGAAAATTGCCCGGGTATAGATAATCTCATTTTAACATTAGAGCCGCCAAATGTCCAGTCAAAAATAACGCCTCTCTCCGAATAGTTAATATTTTCCGCTTTCATATCGGCCTTACTGTCTATTCCATAAGTAAAACATTTACCTGCGGATTTTTTCATAACCTTTGCGTAAGAATCATCTCCGTTTATAACGGAAACCTTACTCATTGAAAACAGGATTGACTTCGCTCTTGCGTAGTCATCCATATCCTTATGGTAATTCAAATGGTCCTCTGTAAGATTTGTAAACACACCTACTTCAAATTCTATACCTAAGCATCGGTTTAGGTCAAGAGCATGGCTGGAGTTTTCCATTACTACATATTTACAGCCTGCATCCGCCATTTTTCTGAACAACTCATGGAGTTCGGGTGCTTCGGGCGTAGTGCCGCTGGAATCAAGTTCCTCATCGCCGATTAAATAGTGATTAGTTCCTATAAGACCCGTTTTAATGCCCTTTAAGTCTAAAATCTGTTTAATTATATGTGTTACGGTAGTTTTCCCGTTGGTGCCTGTAACACCTATAAACTTCATTTCCTTTGAGGGATGGCTATAATATTTAGCCGATGCCTTGGCAATAGCTATCCTGCTGTTTTCCGTTACCGCTAATGTAACGCCGCACTCTACCGGATGCTCCGCAACAATGGCAGCTGCGCCATTTTCTTCCGCTTTCTTTATATAATTGTGTCCATCACTACCAAGACCTGTCAGAGCAAAGAAAATATCTCCTTTTTTTACAAGCCTTGAATCTGTTTTTATCGCTCCAATTTCTATTTCATCAGTGCCGCTATGCAATCTGTAATCTACATCTTTAAGCAAATCTTTAAGCTTCATACTTAACCTCCAAAAAATCAGTCAACATCCTGTACAATAAATTTCACGGAAACAACGCTGCCCTTTGGAACAATACTTCCTGCCTCCGGGCTTTGCTCAACGGCAACCGCACTTGTATTCTCGGCATCTCCTATGTCTGATGCCTTAAAATTAAGCTGCGCATTTTTTATTATAGAGCTTGCGCTTAGTCTGCTCTGGCCCTTAACATCGGGAACAGTAACATTTTGTGCATCAGAAGTACCCTTTGTATAAGCAACTATTACAGACCCTTTTGCCAGCGAAACGCCGCCCTTAGGCTGCTGGTCAACTATCGTATCGCCGCCGCCTATTATATTAAGCTTAAATCCTGTTGAGGATGCGCTTTTTTCTGCCGCATCAACCTTAAGTCCTGTAATATTAGGTACATACTCGCTGGAATTTACGATTTCAGACTCCGTATATTGAGGCTGAATTCCCATATATCTCAGTATATCTGCCAGTATCAATCCGGCTGTAGGAGCTGCAATCTGGCCACCCTGAGCGGTTAAGTTACCTTCGCCTACTCCGGGAGTAGGTTCATCTAACATAAGAAGTACGATGACCTTCGGATCATTTGCGGGAGCAAACCCGCAAAAAGAAGCAATCTTTCTGCCGTCTCTGGGCTGCTTTTCACTTGTACCGGTCTTGCCGCCTACACGCTGACCTTTAATTCTTGCTCCGCTTCCTGTTCCTTTTGCGACTACGCCTTCCAGAAGAGTTCTCATAGTGGAGCTTGTTTCTTGGGATATTACCCGTCTTACTACCGTGCGCTCTGTGGCATCTGCCGCATTACCGTCAGAGTCCATATACTGTTTAACTACTCTCGGCTGCAAAAGCTCGCCGCCGTTTACTACAGCTGACGCAGCGCTTATCATCTGAAGGGGCGTAACGTTGATATTCTGACCGAAAGATGCCGTTGCAACGTCAACATCTGCATATTTATCTCTTATGATCGGCTCTGATTC
>JAUZPY010000076.1 GCA_030705805.1 Bacillota bacterium
CGTTAACATAGTATGCAGCTTCGTCATTAGACTTATTGTAAATCTTAGCTGTTGTAGGCTCGGTGTCATCCTCTTTTGCATAGTATTCAAAGCTGATGCTAGGTGTGCTGTATTCAGCACCTGTTGTGTCTGTTGTTTCTTCAAAATCCTGGAAGTTAACTTCCAATGTGGAGTTCTTGTTTGACTTAGGAGCGATAGCTACAAGCTCATCGTCGCCTTCGTCAAAGTTTGAAACATAAGCAACTACTGTGTAACCAAGATATTCTTCTGCACCGGTTGTTTTTGCATCAACTGTATAAGTATCATCAATTCCTGTGCTGTAGTTATAACCTTCGTCCTCAAGCTTAGAGTCAGAAGTATAACCATCAATAGAGCTTACCTTAATATCAATGTCCTTGTTATCCTTGTCGTCCAAAGTAGTGTCCTGATAGAAAGTATTTGTTACAACACCTTCAACCTTAGTAACTTCAAGGTAATCCTTTAAGAGTGTCTTGTCGCCCTGTGTAAAGTCAGGATCTGATGCTTTCCAAGAAGATTGTTCCATAATAGGAGCATCTAAAGCGTTGAATACAAGTCTTGCAACAACCCATCTCTTAGCAGGCTGACCTGTTTCACCGGTTGCACCCTTTGTGATCTTAACCATTGAGTTTGCAACATACAGATAACCTGTAGGATATCCACCCTTTACGTTAGCAACAGGGGTGTAACCAAGCATTGCAACTATCATCTTAGCAATCTGCTCATATGTAACGGGAGAATCGGGATCAAACTTGCCGTTGCCGACACCATTGATAATTCCGAATGATGCGCAGTAGTTTATATAACCAGCTGCCCAATGAGTAGAAGGAACGTCTGTAAATGTGTTATTACCAGTCATTCCTGCTGCTTGATCAGCATTACCAAGAGCACATACTAATACTTTAGCTACTTCAGCTCTTGTAATTGTGTTATCAGGAAGGAAGGTACCATCCTCATAACCGTTAATGATTCCGAGCTTGGTAAGCATTGTAACTGCTTCAAGGTATGATGCATCTTCTTTAACGTCAGAAAATGCGTAGCTGCTGAAGCTGCTCATCGTGAAGAACATAGCATATGCTACTACAAGCGCGAGAACTTTTTTGAGATTTTTCATGTCTCAATTCCTCCTTATAAAAATAATTTTAATTAACGAAAGAGTCGCTTTCCGCAGCACCGAACCCTCTTTCAATGTTCGGCTGCCTTGTCAAAAGCCTATACACGATACAGTCTCTCAACCATGGCATCATTATAGCATCAACCTAATTAAATAGTCAATGCCATTTGGTTAGTTGTAACAAAAATGTAAACAACTGCTCATATTGTTGCAAAAAATGACTCTCCTGTTAACATTTGCCTTATAACTATAGTATCTTTTTCCTCATTTGTCAATACTTATTATATATATAAAGGTTTTTAAAACATATAACCTTTTATAAATGTTAATTATAAAAACCGCAGGCTTCCTGCGGTTTTTATCTTTCTGCTATATAATATATAATAGGAAGTAATTTTTATAAAAAGCTAATCAAACACCTGCGCCATGCTCTGTTATATACTTATTAGCTGAAAAGGCTGCAACCGCACCATCACCAACTGCAGTTACAATTCTTCTGCACGGAGTGGTTCTTACATCTCCTGCCGCAAAAACTCCGGGTGTACCGGTTGCCATATTTTCATCCGTTTTAATCGCCCCGTCATCATCCATTCTAACCTGACCTCTGAAGACGTCGCTGTCCGGTTCAGCTCCCAAAGCTACAAATAAGCCTTCAACCGGTATCTTTGCAATTTCTGTTGTTACCTTATTAAATACAGTTACTGACTCTAAAAGAAACAGTCCCCTTACGATTTCCGCAACAACACAGTTATAAGCGACTTCAATGTTTTCAGCTGCCTTAACCGCATCGCTCAAGGTCTTGGATGCATTAAGGCTTCCTCTTCTGCAAACAAAGCATACTTTATTACATACCTTTGATAGAATAAGAGCCTCCCTGCAAGCTTCATCTCCGCTGCCGGTTATAGCTGCAATTTTACCTTTAAACCTTTGGGCATCTTTAGAGGCGCTGTAATAAACCCCCATGTTTTTCAAGCTTCGCTCGTTTTCAAGGCCAAGTTCTCTGGGGCGTGACCCTGTAGCAATTATTACTGTGTCAGAGGAATATTCGCCCTTGGTTGTTTTTATAATCTTTTTCTTTTTCTCCATATCTACAGAGATAACTTCCTCGTGCAGAATTCTAACGTTTGCTTCTCTCATCTGTTCATCCATAAGGTCAGTTAGCTCAGCTCCTGATATCCCTTGAGGAAATCCCGGATAATTTTCAATTTTTTCAAGCTTAGCTGCCTGCCCGCCGGTGTAAAGTCTTTCAATAAGCAGGGTAGAAAGGCCGTTTCCTACAGCATGAATAGCTGCGCTCATTCCCGCAGGGCCGCCTCCAAGGACAATGACGTTAAAATCATACACTTAAAATCACCCCTTTACTTTTGTAATATTTTATCATAAATTATCGTTATAAGTCAATAGAGCCCCTTTTAATGCAGGAAACAGTCTGTTTTCTATATCGGGAATACATTCTTCCGCTATAGGATTTGTTCCTCTTCCAACCTCGATAGTAAATCCCGGTTTATCAAACTTGTCAACAAACCAATCTTTTAGTCCCCCAAAGGACGCAGCTTCTTCCGGCTCATCAATTGCATAGCCTGATATTTCAGCTATTTTTGCTGCAATTTCACCGCTTATAGGCGGCAAATAATTATCAAAGCCCTGATATATAACTTCGCCTTGGCTATGCAGGCAAATTACCATGTCAAAACGCTCCCTTCTGACAAGCCCGGCAACTGCCTTTGTTTCGGGTTCACTTTCAGGATAAGGGCCTGAGCATCTTGTAGGCCCCCTCTCCCATAGCTGATGAAACTTTGCATCATAGTTATGATTTAAATCTATACCATTGGCGTTAGACTGCCACGTTCTGTGCAAATCATCCCACCTGTTGAGCCTTCTTAATCTATCATATGTTTCTGTATTTCTTGGCAGCAACCCTTGAGCTGCAGTAACGCCATCCGGATTTACCATTGGCATAATAAATATTTTCCATCCGAAAGTGTCATTTTTTATGTAATTTCCAAAGTCCACGCATATTTTTGATGTAATGTATTCCAGACCGTGATGGGCGCCGTTTAGAAAAAGTTTCTTATCCCCTTCTCCTACAGTGTAACAAAAGAGTTCCCTCCCCCAAACGCTTTTTCCGGCAGACCAGGCCCTTTCACTTTTTAATTCCCAGACTAACGACTCGTAGGTATACACTAAAATCCCTCCTTTTTCTCCAAATAAACTTAAAAAATAAAAACTTTATATTGAAGAATGATTAAAATTATGTTATCATATATTTATGATTATATGACTAAAGTTTAATGGTTTATTACATCTATAATAACACATCCTATTAGCCATGTTTCCGCCCTCTGCGCTCCTTAGCTTGGAGTCCGTTAGGCGGAAATTTATTCTGAATATACGGGGAGATATTATGGCAGTTTATAAGCTTCCGGGGAATCAAGTAGTATGTATACCATGGGAATTCGTGGATTATTATATGAAAGATGCTGACCCCACTTTTGTAAAAGTGTACATATATGGACGCCGTCAATGCTATTCAGACAATCCCAAGTGTAATGTCTCTGACGTGGCTTTGGCTCTTGGCATTCTTGAAAGCGACGTTTTGCGTGCCTGGAAATATTGGGAAGGCAAAGGGGTTGTGTCACTTATATGTAATTCTACGGACAACCCTACCGACTTTGGTATTGAGTTTGCTGATCTTTCCTGCACTTCAGACAGCAAGCAGGGTCCTAAGGAGAATGCAAAGCCGACTTATAAAATCAGCGATATAACAAATAAAGAAACAGAAGATCATTCTTTAAAAGAAATGTATACTCATGCTGAAATGCTGCTTGGCAGGACTTTGTCTCAAAACGACATTATTACCCTTTATGGTTTTTACGATTGGCTGGAGCTTCCTGTTGAAGTAATATTAATGATAATTGAGCATTGTGTATCCATGGACAAAAAAAACATGCGCTATATGGAAACTGTTGCATTATCTTGGTATGATATGGGTATATGTACTGCAGAAAAGGCATCAAGTCACTTATCTGCCATAGAAAAAAAGAGCAAGGCTAAAAGGCATTTTAAAAAGCTTTTAAATATAACCGGACGGGATCTTTCAGATTCTGAATGTGCATACATTGCAGAATGGAGCGAAAACATGGGCTTTTCCGATGAGATGATAAAGCTCGCCTACGAAAAGACTGTGCTTTCTACCGGCAAAGTTACGTTTCAATATATGCACGCAATATTAAAGGACTGGCATAATAACGGAATTGACACTCCGGATAAAGTGAAGACTGAGCCAAAGAAAGCCGTAAAGAAAGCCACCCATTCTCCAAAAACCAAATTTAATAGCTACACTCAAAGCGGAGATTATGACCTAGATGAAATTGAAAGCATGGCTCTTCGTCAGGTTGCCAAAAACAAGGAGGGCTTTTAATGGCTTATGATAGAAGGCTGGCCGCAAAAGTGGCACAGGACTTTGCGGAAAAAAGGCAAAAGCGTGAATCTTTAATTTCTGCCCGCAGACAAGAGCTGTATGATAAAATACCTGAGCTAAAGACTCTTGAAGATGAAATAGCCCGGTCAAGTTTTTCTGCTTTCAGGCAAGTTGCATCCGGGCTTGACGCCGATAGTGCAGCGCAGCTGATTTATAATGAAAATAAAAAATTGACCGATAAAAGAGACAGCTTAATAAAAAAGGCCGGGTATAAAACTGACTACATTAATCCCCCGTATCATTGCTCCTTGTGCAAGGATACCGGCTTTTTAGATAATTCATACTGTAAATGTTTTAAAAGCGAACTGGTTGAGGCTGCCTTTGGAGAATCAAACTTAGCTTCTTTATCAAAAAATACCTTTGATAAATTTTCACTTGATTGGTATTCTAAGGAAGAGGGTCTACAGGACGGCATAAGTCCTTATGAAAATATGAAATCGGTATTGGCCATTTGTAAAAATTATGTTTCTCGTTTTGAGACAGAAAAGGACAGCCTTCTTTTTTGCGGACCTTCGGGCCTTGGCAAAACATTTTTATCTTCATGTATCGCAAATGAGCTTTTGCGTTCAGGAGTCAGCGTTGTTTATCAAAGCTCAGGAGCAGTATTCGCTCTTCTTGAAAGAGTGAAATTCAATAAAAATGCCGATGAAGCTGATTTGTATGCGGCAAATCGTATCATAGATTCAGACCTTTTTATTTTGGATGATTTAGGGACGGAATTTATTACAGATTATTCCATGGCCGAGCTTTTCAGGATCTTAAACACCAGGCAAATTTCAGAAAAAAAGACTATAGTAAGTACTAATCTCTCCGTAAATGATTTGAGATCAACGTATTCCGAAAGGATTTTATCAAGGCTTTTAGGTGGTTTTTCATTAGTTAGGTTCTATGGAAAGGATATAAGACTTAAGAAAAAATACTCGGAATAAAATTACATTATTTATATAAGGAGGATAAAGATGGCTTCTTTAAAAACATTAGCTTATGATTTCGGAGCAAGCTCAGGCAGAGCTATACTTGCAGAGTACGACGGATCTAAGGTAACCTTAACGGAGACACATCGCTTTTCCAACGATTTTGTCGGCATCGGTGATGATCTTTACTGGGATATCTTAAGACTGTTCTTTGAAATAAAGTCAGGCATTTCCGCAACTGCAAATTCAGGCTATAAGGACATTGCTTCCATTGGTATTGATACCTGGGGCGTGGACTATGGTCTGCTTGACAAGAAGGGCAAGCTGCTTGCAAACCCTCACCATTACAGGGACAAAAGGACATTTCCGGTATTTGAAAACATTGAAAAATATGTAAGTAAGGATTTCATTTACAAAGAAACCGGAATTCAGTTTGCAAACTTTAATACTCTCTTTCAGCTATTAGAGGATAAAATTTCTGAATCTCCCGCTCTTTTAAACGCTGAAACCATGCTTATGATCCCTGATCTTTTCAATTATTTTCTTACCGGCGAAAAAGTCACGGAATATTCTATAGCCTCTACGTCTCAGCTTTATAACTCCGTTAACGATGACTGGTCCTGGCCTTTAATTAAGAAGCTTGGCCTGCCGGAAAAAATATTTACAAAAGTAATTCACCCCGGGGTATTGATGGGAAACCTGCTTCCGTCAATTTCGGAAGAGCTTGGCATAGGTAGAGTTCCCGTTGCTGCGGTCGCATCTCATGATACGGCTTCCGCGGTTGCTGCCGTACCCGCAGAAAAAGACGAAAGCTACGTATATATAAGCTGCGGTACATGGTCTTTATTAGGTGTTGAGATAGATAAGCCTTTAATAAACGAGCTTACTTCAAAATACAATTTCACTAATGAAGGCGGCATAAATAAAACTATAAGACTTCTAAAGAACGTTATGGGCTTGTGGATTATTCAGGAAAGCCGCCGTCAATGGAAAAGGGAAGGAAAGCTTCTTTCTTTTGATGATATGGAAAAGGCAGCTTGGGATGCTGCTCCCTTCAAGAGCTTCATAGATCCTGATAATACACTCTTTTCAGCCCCCGGTAATATGCCTAAATATATTGCTGAATTCTGTTCTAAGACAGGTCAGGCAGTTCCGGAAAGCGTCGGCGAAACCACCAGATGCATTGCGCAGAGTTTAGCGATGAAATATCGCTATACAATAGAGTGCCTTGAAGATATTCTCGGAAAGAAAATTGATGTTGTTCATCTTGTAGGCGGCGGCATTAAGGATAAGATGATGTGCCAGTTTACCGCTAACGCCTGCGGAAGAAAAGTTGTTGCAGGCCCTGTTGAGGCAACATCCATGGGCAACATTGCTTCCCAGCTGATAGCCTTGGGAGAAATAAAGACTCTTGATGAGGCACGTCAAATTGTGAAAGCTTCTTTTGAGCCGGCATATTACGAGCCTAAGGATACCGAAGCTTGGGACGCTGCTTATGAGAATTTTAAAAAGCTGTTATAAATTTAAGGAGGAATACACTTTGAAAGCATTAAATGATTTAGAATATATATCCACCGCGGCCGGTAATAGGGTCGACTATACACAAGGCGGAGGAGGAAACACCTCTGCAAAAATTGATGATACACGCATGGCAGTAAAAGCATCCGGCTTCCAGCTTAAGCAAATTAATCCTACAACCGGATTTGTTGTTGTAGATTATAAGAAAATAAAAGATTTTTATAATTCTGATAATAAAAGTGAAGCTGAATCTTCTGCTTTACTTAAAGAGTCCGTTTTGGATTTTGAGGACCTTCCTAAGCTTCGTCCCAGTGTAGAAGCAGGCTTTCATTCAATACTTAAAAAGTATGTAATCCATGTTCACAGTGTTTATGCAAACATTCTTACTTGCTCAGAAGAAGGAAAGGCTTTAATTGAAAAGATATTCGGAGAACTTGGATACAAATATATAATTGTTCCATATGTTGACCCGGGCTTTACCCTTACTTGCGAAATTGCAGAAAGAAGCAAGGTTTTGGGTTGCATCCCCGACATAATCTTTATGGAAAATCACGGCATGGTTGTTACAAGCGATGATGCTGAAAAATGCGTAGAATTAAACGATGCAGTCAATAACGCTATAATTGGTTACTTTAAGCTTGATAATACTTTCCCAAAAGTAGGAGTTGCAAAAGTTAATGATAACGAATACGTAAGCAATACCGATTATCTGAAAAATTATATTAAATCAAATAAAGTAGCACCTGACCTTTTCTCGGAAATTATTCTTTATCCCGACCAGCTTGTTTATTTAAACGGCGGCGCAGACAAAATGGCCATTGATTCTGAAACAGGTAATATTACTTATAAAGCAACAGAAAAAGAAGCTCTTACCATTGAAGAAACCCTTTGTGCATATATTTTTGTAATTGACAAAGTAAAAAGCTGTGGTCTTACAATCCAGACCATGGGCGAAGCCGGAATTGCTTTTATTAATAACTGGGAAAGTGAAAAATACAGAAAATCCATGGCAAAATAACGCATACACATTTAATACATGTAATACTAAAACGACCCCCGGCATCTGCCGGGGGTCGTTTATATTTAAATTCCAAAAATATACTGCGGATTAAACAGTTAAAGGAAGACCCGTACTTAATTCTCCCATGAATTCATCATAGCCATCTAAAATAATTTTATATGAGCCGTTATCTAAATAATCAACTATGGTAACTGATGCATTTCTTACCCACGGAACCTCAATAATTCTTTCTGTAGGCAACCCCAGCCATTGACATTCTAACGCCCTGATAGGCGTTGCATGGGTAGCACATAAAACCGTTTTCCCTCTATTTTTGTCCGCCAATTTTTGTGCGAAAGTTGTTATTCTGGCTGAAAGCTCTTTTACGGATTCGCCCCCAATACAAGCTGCATTGCCTAAATCATTAAGCCACATATTATATTCTTTGGGGTATATATTGCCTAACTCAGAAAACAGCTGCCCTTCCCACTTTCCTGCATTAATTTCCCTCAGTTCTTTCGTCGGCAAAATTTTCATTTTCTTTTTATCGGCAATATGTTTTCCCGTATCAAAAGCTCTTCTTAAATCGCTCCCATAAATTACATCTATGGGGCAGTCTTTTAAATATTCAGCTGTTTTTTCTGCCTGAATATGTCCTTTTTCTGAAAGAGGAACATCTCCCTGTCCAACAAATCTGCCATATAAATTTCCAAGGCTTTCACCGTGTCTTACAAATATCATTCTGGTTGCCATTTTATGTCATCTCATTTCAACTTATACTCTGTATATATGAAGCTTTTTTTTATTCCTCTGTCTTTTGCAACAGCTTTAAGTGCATCCTTTTCTGTCAGTCCTTCGGCTATATAATTATCAACATGCTCTTTAATGGTAATTTCAGAAAAGTCCGGAGGGGTTTGAGGTGCACCTTCAACTATAAGCACAAACTCTCCTTTAGGAGGGTTTTGTTCATAATAATCTAAAGCTTCTTTAATAGTTGTTCTTCTAAATTCTTCATGTATTTTGGTCAGTTCCCGGCATAGGCTTATTTTTCTGCCTTTCCCGAAGTACAATATAAAATCCTTTAACGTAGATAAAAGCTTATGGGGCGCTTCATAGAAAATCATGGTTCGCCTTTCTAATGTAAGCTCCTCTAAATGTTTTTTCCTGCTTTGGCGGTTTACTGACAAAAATCCTTCAAAACAAAATCTTCCGGTAGCCATTCCGCTGCCTATTAAAGCATTAATGGCTGCTACGCAGCCCGGAATTGGCACAACATCTATGCCTTTTTCTATGCAAATAGCTACTAAGTCTTCACCCGGGTCACTAATTGCCGGCGTTCCGGCATCCGAAACTAAAGCAATAGATTTACCGCTTCGCATTTCTTCGGCCAGAAATTCTCCTTTTTC
>JAUZPY010000077.1 GCA_030705805.1 Bacillota bacterium
ACTTTTTATTTTTTTAAATAAAGACAAGGAAATAAAAAGGAAACAAATTATCAGAATGGGATAATCGCCCCAAAAGACATAGGGAGTTGTGCGGGTAATAAGCTTTATCTTCTCTGTTATGATACCGTATTTGCCACGTTCAAGGCGAGAGAGAACATGCCCTTTATCATCTATAATTGCTGAAATTCCCGTAGAAGCACTTCTTATAGCGTAGCGGCCGGTTTCTACACTTCTTAAAATACTGTGCTTAAGATGAACCTCTCCTGCATTTCCTGAAAACCAAGAGTCGTTGGTGGAAATGCATAATACATTTGAGCCTTTGGATACGGTTTCTCTCGTATATGATGGGAAAATTGAATCAAAACATACTATACAGCCAAGAGATAAATTCTTTGAGTTAAGAGGCTTTGAATCTAATCCGGGAGTTAAAGCGCCGGTAAAATACAAATTATCCAATAGGGTAGGGAAAAGCCTATGTGCTATGTTATAACCGGGTACATATTCCCCAAAGGGAACAAGATGACGCTTAAAATACGTATATTTTTTATCTGAATCAAACAAATATAAAGCGGTGTATGTGGAAGAATCTTTTTCATAAAGTGAGCCAACCAGAAGGGCTTTGCCTGATTTATTGGAATAATCCATAAGACGATCATCGTACGTTGTATTATTTAAGACGAAAGGCAAACCTGCTTCCGGATAAACAATAAGGCTTGAATCTGCCTCATCTGCATACTTTATCACATCATTTATAGATTCTTCTTCTGTTAAGCCCCATTTTTCTTCACTGCCCATTCCTGTTTGTACTGCTGAAGCTTTTATGACTTGTCCGTCATATTCAACCCCGGAAAGAACTGCTCCTGCAATTATGTTCAGAAAAACCAGCGTAAGAGCAATTATAAGGTGAAATTTTATTTTGGTAAGGAAGTAAAGTGCAAGAGATGAAGCAAAATAAATAATAATAAATGAAACAAAAAGGCTGCCAAATAAAGAAGCTGTCTGAATCAATACGGGGTGTCCTGAAAGCGCTACGGAAAGCCGACCCCAGCTATAACCCAAAGCGTTTTTTTCCGAGCCTATTATAAATTCATAGAATATATATAGCGCAGAAAACAGAAGCGGATAAAAGACAGGAGCGGTTTTTCTTTTAAGTAGTAAAAATAAAAGCCCTAAAAGTCCTATGAAAAAGCCTTCCATAAGACAAGCTAAAAGCCACGCTAAAAAGGGCAAAACAAATGAAGCTGCGGGGTTACTTATATAGTCAATATCCAGAGAGGATAAAAAGCTTGAATTTATGCCAAAAAAGAAAAAACCAAATAAAAAAGAGGGCATAAAAGATAATCTTTCTTCGGAAAATAAAACATAAGCCAACAAGGACGGTGCTAAAAAACACAGCCAAAATAAATTATTAGATAAAAATGCTGCTCCGGTTAAGATGCCGCCCAATATACACAATGCGTATTTTTTCAAAATAATCACCTTTGTTATAATAGCAAAAAAAAGAAATTAGTGCAATAAAAATTACTTGCTTATTAGCACTGTTGGTATTATAATTTTCTGTAAGGATGTGATTGCTATCAATATTTTAATAATATATTTATGTAAATTTATATATAAAATTTGTGTTCTCTTTGGCAGGGGAAGCAGCCTTCCCGGAAAAATTGCTCTTAAATTAAGGCCGGATATATTGAAAAGTGCAGCTAAAAAATTTAAGGTTATTATGGTCACCGGAACAAACGGCAAAACTACAACCAGTGCAATGATAACCAATATTTTAAGATTAGATAACAAATCGGTAATATCAAATAATACCGGTGCAAACATGATAGACGGTATATTAACGTGCTTTATAGCAAATTACGGAAAGTCCGGCTGGGCGGTAATGGAGACGGATGAAGCTTATACGAGAGTAATAACTGAATACTTAAAACCGGAATTTATAGTGGTAACAAATGTGTTCAGAGACCAGCTTGACAGGTTTGGAGAAATATATACAACCTGGGAAAAAATAAAGGATGCAATATTGAAAAGTCCGGAAAGCAAATTGGTATTTAACGGAGACCTGGAGCTTTTTGCAAAGATTGACTTTAAGAATCCTGTATTTTACTATGGCTTTAAAAACGGAGCGGGAGAAAAAAAGGTAAATGCAGAAAATGCTTTTTGCCTTTGCTGCGGAGAAAGACTGACCTTTAATTTTATCACCTTTTCTAATCTGGGGGATTATTACTGCGAAAACTGCGGATTTAAGCGTCCTTTTTTATCTTATACCTTAGATGAGATCATAGAACAGACGACAGAAGGCACAAAAGCTATTATTTCGGGAGTCCCCGTAGAGCTGTCAGTGCCGGGAGTTTATAATGTATATAACGCATTGGCTGCCTTTGCACTTGCTGATTTGGCAGGTATAGATAAAGAGCAGATAGCTTTGGGGTTATCAACTCAAGGAAGCTGCTTTGGAAGAAACGAGAGCATTAAAGTAGACGGAAGCTCACTTCACATGGCTCTTATAAAAAATCCGACAGGCTGTGATCAATGTATAGATGCCATTACGCTATATAGCGATCCATGCAGTCTTTTATTTATGTTAAATGATAACTGGGCTGACGGAACCGATGTTTCATGGGTCTGGGATGCAAACTTTGAGAAGACTGCCGGTATGCAGTATAGCAAGGTTTTAATCGGCGGAATGCGGCGTTATGATATGGCAATACGCCTGAAGGTGGCAGGACTCGATGAGAAAAAATTTGTACTCCTTGAAGATGACAATCAAATTCTTGAATCTGTATCCGATTGTAAAGGTAAAGTGTTTGCATTTTGCACTTATACCGCAATGACAGGATTAAGGAGAACGATGTATAATAAAGGAATAGTAAAAGATATGTGGAAATAACTGTTTCTTTTTTGCCGGTCAACTGTAGAAAGGAATGTTTTCATGGAAATTAATATAGTTCATCTTTACCCTGACTTGTTAAATACTTATGGGGACCTTGGAAACCTTTGGATACTGAGGGAAAGAGCTAAGGCCAGGGGTATAGATGTTAAAATCCATAATGTTTCTGTCCTCAATGATATAAATGAATGTGATTTGCTTTTTTTGGGCGGCGGACAGGATTTTGAACAATCTTTAGTGATAGAAGATTTAATAAAAAATAAAAAACAATATATAAAAGATTATATTGAAAATGAGGGCGTATGTCTTTGTATATGCGGAGGATATCAGCTTTTGGGCGAATACTATATGTCTGCTGCCGGAGAAAAGCTTCCTGGCATTTCAATATTACCCATACGCACAGAAGCAGGGCACAAAAGACTTATAGGGAATATTATTGTACAAGGTGAAAATGAAATATACGTAGGTTTTGAAAATCATGCAGGCAGAACTTATATCGGTGATTTAAAACCTTTTGGGAAAGTCCTTTCCGGTCATGGCAATAATGGTGAAGACGGACTTGAGGGCTGCATATATAAAAATACGTATTGTACCTATATGCATGGGCCTTTGCTGTCAAAAAATCCAATACTGGCAGATGAACTTTTAATAAAAGCATTAAGTAAAAAATATGGCAATGTAACGCTTAATCCCTTAAACGACTACTATGAAAATCAGGCAAAAAAGGCAGTTCTTATGAGAGCATTGCCAGAGCTCTGCGAACGATAATTTTAATTGCAGCAAAAATGGGTATTCCTAAAATAATTCCGGAAAAACCAAACAAACCTGCTCCGAAATACATTGAAATGAAGGCCGCTACCGGGCTTATGCCTACGCAGCCAGACTTTATTTTTGGAGATATAAAATTATTATCCAATACTTGGATTAAAACCAGTGCCAAAATTGATAACATGGCACTTGCAGGTGATTTTAAGTATGCAATTATGACAATAGGTATAGCAGATATTACGGGACCTATGGCAGGAATAAGATTAAATATGCCCGATACAATACCCAATATGAAGGCATAATCAATTTTTAAAATCCATAATGCAATAACTGTTATTATAGATAAAATTATCGAAACTAAAAGCTGCCCTCTGATAAAGCTTTGCCATGCGCAGTTAATTTCTCTTACGGTTTCAGATAATGGCGGAAGCCAGTTTGATGGCAGTATATATATAAAACTGTTTTTAATTTGTGAAGGGTCTTTAAGAAAGAAAAACGAAAGAACTACAGCAACACCAAAGGATGCAAGGGAAGACAGAGTGTTATCAATGATATTCATTAAATTTGATACTCTCCCCTTCAAAAAACCATAAAGAGCATCGGTAATTGATTTTTGAATATCCGTTCCAAGGAAAGAAAAACTATCTTCCAGCTGTTTTGAGAATTTTGGCAGGGAAGATATAAGCGATGTAAGGCTTTTCAAAGCGGAAGGAAGCACGACCCATATAGTAACGGTGAACAAGCCGATAATGATCAGATAAAAGAGTAAAATGCCCAATGCTCTTGGAAGTCTTTTGGAGCAAAAAGTTACAAAGGGATTTGCTATATAAGTCAGAATAAGGGCAATGAAAATCGGCGCTGATAAATGCAGCAGCTTTCCTCCAAAGAAGAATAACATAACAAAAATAGATATGATAGAAAAATACAGTAAAGTTTTCTTCATTGCAATCTCCTTAAATATGTATGCCGGCAAAAGCCGGCATCGATTAAAACAAATCGGTAATTCCGTCAAGTGCTGATCCCATTAATTTAAACAAATGGCTTGACTTTCTTTGAATCATTCTTCTTTGACGTGCAGGTACGGGATCAATTATTGCTCCCGCAGCAATGCCAATTACAGCTCCGGTCAGCAATCCGGTGGTAAATTTGCGTACTTTCATATTTTTAATCCTCTAATAACCTGCGAAGCTCCCGGCTGCCTTCAAATTCCACAGGGTTTTCTGCAGTAAGAGAACCATCTTTAAGGGATAAAGAATCGCATCTTACAAGACGTCTTCCGTGGATTAGATCATCAGCTATGCTGCCGCCAACCAAAAGTTCCGTGAGGCTTCCTGTTTCCATATCGAAATAGCCGTCCTTAACCATTCCTATTATTTTGTGTTTTCTATCTGACAGGGCGTTATTTTCTATAGCCTTTTTAAAGCTAATAGAGCCTTCGGCTTTGGGTATCTTCACAAACCGTTCACCAAGTCCGGATACTGTAACAGTATCCTTACTCATGTACAGAATATCACTGGTTTTGAAAAGCCTGTTTGAGTAAATCAGGCTTCTATTTGTGGCGATGACCCCGAAAATTAAAGTGGAGTTATCCAGCAAGAGGACGTCTGAAAGCTCACCTATTTTTCTACCTGTGGGGAAAGAAATCACAGGGGCGTTTAAAAGTGAATAGTAATTCATTTTGCACCGCCTTATAAAAAATTACGCCTTGCGCAATTATATTATCGGCCGGTGAGGTCTTGTTCATACATTAAGTTATAAACAATTAAGGTACTCTTTGGAATAAAAAGCAGGAATGCTTAGCATTCCCGCTTTTTTTATAGCTCCATTTGTCTGCCTAAAAATCCTGCTGCACTAATAGCAAGTTTTTCAGCCACTTCACCGAAGGTTTCTTCTCCATCGTCAATCATTACCACAGAGCCGATTGCATCGCCTTCCGAGATAATGGGTACAACTATGCCTGCCATATATTTGTCGCTGCCTGCTGCGATTCCAGGCCTTCTTGACTGGCCCGGCTTTAATACAAAGTTTGTTTTTTCATTTATAAGTTGCTCTAATTCGGAGCTTAAAGGCTTTTCACTAAGTTCTTTCTTAGGAACGCCGGATACAGCAATTATATTGTCTTTGTCTGTAATACAAACAGGCATTCCGGCAGTTTTAGCTAAAGTTTCTGCATAAGTTGTAGCAAAATCTCCAAGCTCACCGATAGGTGAATATTTTTTAAAAATAACCTCGCCGTCACGGCCGGTATATATTTCCAGAGGGTCGCCTTCGCGAATTTTTAACGTGCGGCGGATTTCTTTGGGAATTACAACTCTGCCCAAATCGTCAATTCTGCGCACAATTCCGGTTGCTTTCATATTATAAAAAACTCCTTTTTTTAAGATTTACACTGTTAGTGTTTACAATAAAAGGAGTTTTATGTATTTTGTTTATGGGAAATATTTACAAAAAATTATCCGAATTTTTGTTCGAAAAAAATGAGAGTTTCTTTTTAGCATTCCTACTTAATTGCGTTGCCTCCATAAACTCCGTCTGAAGGGCTTTAAGTAATGTATAGTCTTTCTTAATCAGGCATATTTTGGTATGATTTTTAAACGAATTGCTCAGACAACACCGAAAAAATATAGGGAAGGCTGAAAACAAAGTCCGACAGAAAAATTTAAAGTTTTTTAAAGTTATAATTTATAATTTTATTAGTTAAACTATAGTATTACAATAAATGGCTGGTTTAATCTGTAAGTTGATGATATAATAAGCGAAGCGGAAAGTTATTTTCTCTGTTAAAAAGTAAATTACGAAGTAATTTATGATATAATAGCAATATCATAATTGTAGTGTGGGAGTGATTATATGTTATCTGTTACCCAATATTTTGTTGACTCTCTTATAGAGCGAGGGTTAAAATGTATTATTGAAGATACAAGTGATGAACGGAATGTTGTAAGACTTAACTTTAATGGCAAAAATTATGCACAGATTTCTGTATTTTTATATTTTAGCAAAGAAGAAAAATATGCAGAAATTCGCTGTTTTGGAATATGCAGAGTCTCTGAGGAAAAGAGACAAGAAGTTTTGGAACTTTTAAACACTTTGAATTTAAAATACCGTTGGCTGAAGTTTTACATTGATACTAAAGGCATGGTATGCAGCGCTGCCGATGCAATGATTGGTACTGATACAGTTGCCCAGATTTGCACTGAATACGCAATGCGGTCAGCACGGATTATTGATGAAGCTTACCCTGATTTAATGAAAACTCAATGGAGTAATTAAAAGCACCCGTCAGGGCGCTTTTTTTTGAAAAAGTTCCTTTAAAAATTTTTCTTGTAATTATGTGTCATTTTGTGGTAATATATAAGTTGCCGCAAAATATGAAAGTATTTTATTGGAAGAGGATAGATAATGAAGGAACTAGGAAAGTTTACAGGCTGTTTATTGGGAGGAGCTTCAGGAGATGCACTCGGCTACGCCGTTGAATTTAAATCTCTGGAAGAAATTCAAAAAAAATACGGGCCGGAGGGGATAACGAGGTTTGAGCTATCCGAAGGACGGGCTCTTGTATCAGATGACACTCAGATGACCATGTTTACAGCTGACGGTATACTCTTTGGAGCAACGAGAGAAAAAACTATGGGAGTTATGGCTCCTGTTTCACATTATATACATAAAGCATATAAGGATTGGCTGAAGACCCAAATGCCGTCTTATTTTAAAGATGAGGATATAGTTAGCTGGATTTATTATCTTAAGGAGCTAAATGCCCGCAGGGCACCGGGAAACACTTGCCTATATGCGCTGTCAAGCGGTATAATGGGGACTCTGGAAGCACCGTTAAATTCAAGTAAGGGTTGCGGATGCGTGATGAGACTTGCGCCTGTCGGCCTATATTATGACAAGGAAGCTTACGGAACAGAACGAATTGACCTTATAGGGGCAAAGGCGGCTGCTATAACTCACGGACATCCACTGGGTTTTGTAAGTGCTGCAGCCTTTGTACATATAATCAATAACATTATTTATACTGATTTTGATTTAGATACAGTTGTCAGGGACTGCATTGAAACCATTAAGGGAAGTATGGAAACTTTCCCGGAGACAGATCAGCTTATCAGTCTGCTGGAAAAGGCAGTGAAATATGCGGGAAGAGGCATTGACGACCCCGAAGCTATAAGAAGGCTTGGAGGCGGCGGCTGGGTTGGAGAAGAAGCTTTGGCCATTTCTGTGTATTGCAGTTTAAAATATAAAGATAGTTTTGAAAAGGCAATAATTGCAGCGGTTAATCACAGTGGGGATAGTGATTCGACCGGCTCTATGACAGGTAATATTATGGGTGCTTATCTTGGCATCAATGCTATTCCTCCATATTACCTTGACCGGTTGGAGCTGTACAATGAAATAGAAGAACTGGCAACCGACCTTTATACCGGCTGCCCTGAGGGCGACTTATCAGACCATGAGTCATGGATAAGAAAATACGTTAAATGCGATAGGAGAGCAAGTTTTTAAAAAAATGAAAGGCTTTGTATTATCAAGGCCTTTTTTGTTGACTTTATATAGGTGCCCGTGTAAAATAACTTTGAAAGAGGGAAGACTATGATATACTTTACTGTTAATTATTACTATGCTTTGCCCTGCCGCTAATTAATATTACAGGCGAAATACTTTGTAATTTGCCTGTTAATAATATTTAGTGGTGGTATTTTAAAATGCACATTATATTTTACTAAAATATTTTAGCTTGAAAGGAAGCAAAATTAATGAAAAAACTAGTTAGGGGTTTAAATGTAAACACAGCGGTTGCCTTTGCTTTTACGGCATTGGCTTTACTTTATTCGCTTGGAAGGCTGATTTTTCTCTTTGCAGCTTTTGGTTACTACGATACTCAATACGTAATATTGAATTCGCTTTGCGCATTAACTTTGGGGGCATCTGAGCTGCTTTTTTGCATGGGTGTAGTAAATAAGAACAAAACAAGAAAACTGCTTTTATGGTCAGCAATTACAGCAGGAAGCGCTATAGTATTGTATAGCTTATATATATTATTGGATTACTCGAAAGTTATTTCAGCATATAACACTTTTATTTCCGTATTAGCGGCTGCCCAGGTTGCCTTTTCAAGTAATTATTTAGGAGTTTTGTTTGCACTTTCAATATCTATTGCAGCTGCTGTACTTATGAGCTTATATGTAGGCGGAAAATTAAAAAATAAGATATTGGTTAAAAGTTTTCTTGTGGCAGGATGGTTCTTATGCTTATTTCAGATGATCTGTTATAAAATGGAAGGCGGGCTCTTTTTAATATCTGTACTTATCCTGTTTGCGGCATATTTGCTCTTGCTGTCATCAAATGATATTTTTTCAGCCGATACCGAGGTAAGTATTCCTGAAGTAGTTTTGCTTTCAATTGTTACCTTCGGCGTTTATTTTATAATATGGATGGCTTCCATAGTTAAGA
>JAUZPY010000078.1 GCA_030705805.1 Bacillota bacterium
ACAACTTTTTAACTAAGTTGTCGTTTCTTTTTGGTGGAAAGATGGGGATGCACTACCGTGCAGCCATCGCCCTTTTTGTTACAAAACAGGCACGCCAGACTGTTTCTAACCATCAACACCCAGATTTTCCTTATGCAAAACTAATGTTCAAAAATAGGTGCATTGGCACTAACCTTTAACTAAGTCCTCATATCATCAATGTATGCTCTGTTAATTCATTTTCATACCCAGCTTTAATTACTAATGTATTCATTAAAACATCATGCAATCCTTGGTGTCTTTTTGTAAATGCTACCATAATGAATCCAAAACCAGCTATAGCCGATGATAATATCAGTTTTAAAAAAAATCTTTCAGTGGACCGAGTAAAAGATAGTCTGTTTCCCTGACAATCGACTACTGCAATTCTTAGAATGATTTTCCCAATCGTTCCTTCATACTTTGAACTTTCCATAAATGCATTATATAACCATGTAGGTACTACCTCTATGATTAGAGATATAAGTGTAACCAGCAACGGACTGTACCCTCTGTTTATAATTTCGGGAAATACCATTAGGAAAAGCATATACATAATTGGTACAATGACAATCATGCAGAGGGCTAGATCGATTATAAAAGCAATAAAGCGCCTAAAAAAGCCAGCAAAAATTTTCTTATCTTCTACTGTAATTACTTTTTCAGCTATAAGAGTTTCACCACAGTCGGAGCAAATTGTAAATCCTTCTCTGTATTCACAGCCGCATATAGGACAATACATAGGTTAATCCCCCTGATATCCTTTATTTTGTACACTTATTTCCATTCAAATTTTACCACTTAATCTACTTTTTGTCAATTCAAGCTAATACAAAGAGCAATTATACATGAATGAAGCTACTATAAGAATACTCATACAACATCTAACCTATTCCAGATGCAAAAAAAGAACCCAAACGCTTTGGCGTTTTAGTACAAAAAATCACAGCCAAAAGGCTGTAATTTTTTTTGTGTGAGGCGAACAAAATAGATGCAAGACATTTTTTCTCATTATTTTATCTTTGGAAACGATAAGTTCAGAGAATAAATAAGAAAGAAAAATACAGAAAGAAACGACAACTTAGTTAGAAAGTTGTCGTTTCTTTTTGGTGGAAAGATGGGGATGCACTGCCGTGCGGCCCTCGCCCTTTTTGTTAAAAAACAGTCGCATGGGACTGTTTTTCTTGACACAAAAAGCCCTCTAAAGGGTAGAATCCCTCCGTTTTAACAAAAAAATATCACAGTCAAAAAGACTGTGATGTTTTTTGGCGGAAAGATGGGGATTCGAACCCCAGAACGGGATTAACCGTTACACGATTTCCAGTCGTGCGCCTTAGACCAGCTCAGCCATCTTTCCATGAGCAACGATATTATTATAAAGGCTTTTTAATGGTTTGTCAACTGTTTTTTTATGGCTTATGGCTATTATGGCTCATTAGGCGGTCACATCTCTAAAAGTAACATGACCGTCTAATGAACTTTTTAACATTACATACTAAACATTTCTTTTTATAGTTTCAAGTGCACTTTTTTCAAGTCTTGATACTTGAGCTTGACTTATGCCGACTTCATTTGCAACTTCCATTTGAGTTTTACCTTCATAAAACCGCAAAGTTATAATTCTCTTCTCTCTCTCACCAAGCCTTGCCATTGCTTCCTTCAATGCAATGAACTCCGCCCAGTTATCGTCAATGTTCTTTTCATCTTTTAACTGATCCATTACAAAAACAGCATCAGCTCCGTCATGATACACAGGATCGAAAAGCGAAACCGGGTCTGCAATTGCATCCAGTGCAAAAGTTACTGCCTTTTTATCAACTTCCAAAACCTTTGCAATTTCTTCAATTGTCGGCTCCTGCTGCTTTTCGGCAATCAGTCTTTCCCTTGCCTGTATTGCCTTATAAGCAATATCCCTTACCGACCGGCTGACTCTGATAGAATTGTTATCCCTTAGATATCTTTTTATCTCTCCGATTATCATTGGCATGAGTGTCACAAGGTGAAATGATAGTCTATGTGTACACTGTTTGGGGTTACGGTTACGCTTTTTACAACGCTTCTGACAACATTTTGCTTCTCGTGGGCAGTCATATACTCCCAAGAATCTTCTATTGTTTCAAGCTGTTCTCTCTTCTTTTCTGCTGCTTTTGCACGAGTACTTCTTTTCTTTTCGTTTTCCAATTCCTTTTCGGCTTTGGAAAGTTCCTCTTTTGCTTCTTCAATTGCTTCTAAAAGCGTATCATCTTCAGCCTCTGCATAAAGCATATACAGCTTTTTAAGTTTTTTAGTGCAAAGTTCTTTTTTCTTTTCTAAAGAATTCAAAGCGTTTATCTTTGTATCTTCAGTTTTTTCCCTTTTATAAGATAAACTGAATAAATCACTTATAACTGCGTCTTCCACTATATCTGCCCAAATTTTTTCGTTACTGCAGTTTGGGTCCTTTACAAGATATGGCTTATTTTTTTCCTGTGAATAGCAACACAGTTTAAAACCGTTTTCGCCCCATTTCTGATACCGCATTTTTGCCCCGCATACCCCGCAGTAAACCAATCCTGACAAAAGGTGCTCGGACTCTGTAAACTTTTTTGAAGATCGCTCCTTCATCATTTGCATTGCAGCTTCATAGGTTTCAAGACTTACAATCGGCTCATGCTTACCCTTGTATTCTACTCCGTTATACAATATATAACCTGCATTAGATTTTCTCTTAAGAATTTGCAGTGCAAGCTTTTCATACTTAAGACCCACTATCTGAGCAACCTTATACATAGGATAACCTTGCAGATACAAATCATAAATTGCGCGCACTGTATCCGCATCCTTATTGGGAACTAAAACGCCTTTATCCGGGTCATAATCATATCCAAAAGGAATCCTTCCTCCCCCCGGCCAAAGTCCTGATTTAACTCTCTCTTTCATGCCCATTCTTGTTCTTTCCCGTATGTTTTCTCTTTCAAGCTGGGCAAAAGCTGATAAAATACCCAGCATCAGTCTGCCTAGCGGCGTAGATGTGTCCATGCTTTCATTCATTGAGATAAAATCCACATTGTTTGGATTAAAAACTTCCTCAATTAAGTACAGAGTATCACGCTGGCTTCTTGACATTCTATCAAGTTTATATACGATTACACAGCTTAATCTTTTT
The DNA here is from genome assembly GCA_030705805.1 of Bacillota bacterium. Classification (GTDB taxonomy): domain Bacteria; phylum Bacillota; class Clostridia; order CAKSNL01; family HGM11501; genus JAUZPY01. The sequence continues at coordinate 3,164 of JAUZPY010000078.1, forward strand.
TCTTTGGCATCTTTTATCATTCTTTGCATCTGGGGTCTATCAAGATTACTTCCGGTATATCCGCCATCTATATAAAACTCATAGTTATCTATCTTCTTTGTAACACAAAAGGCGGAAAGCATTTCCGTTTGTGCTTCAATGGAATAGCCTTCCTCCCTTTGTGCCTCTGTAGATACTCTAATATACAGAGCTGCTTTTTTCATACGTTTTCGTCCTCACGTCTTGAAACTCTCTCTATTGTACGGTCTATTACTCTGTTATTAAAGGAATGTTTTTTCAGCTGATCTAGAGTTACTTTTTTACCGTCTATATATCTTTCGATTTTCATTTAATCACCTCATGGATAGTATTGCCAATAGATTTGCCGCATAAACAAAGTAGTACTATTCTCCGCTAAGGAATAAGGGAGTAAAGCCCTATATGCCTTAGCTGACAAAATCTTTTTATTCTGCCCTGCCACGTTTCGTCCTTGACAGGCATCAGCTGCACTTCGTCCTCCGCCTTACAGGACAGAAAAAATCTTCAAAAATCTTTTTCACTTAAAGATGGAGAATAGTACAAGATATCAACAACCGTTCCTGATGAGCCTGACGCAGTTAAAAAGTCCTATTGCAGAATCTATTCTGCAATAGGACTTGTCCTTTTTATTAAAACTGCTCCATAATTTGATTAAACCCTGTATACTTAATTAGAGATGAAGTGCAGGAACCGCATTTAAATCATATCCTGCTTTTATGCCTGATATAAAATTATAATATCCTGCTGCTGATATCATAACCGCATTATCCGTACACAGCCGGAGCGGCGGATAATATAATTTCAGACCATTCTTTTTCGCTGCTTCATCCATTTGCCTTCTAAGCTCTGAGTTAGAGGCAACACCGCCGGCTAAGCATAATGTATTCACTTTTGTTTCTAAAGCCTTCTGGACAGTGTTTTTCACCAGTACATCAACTACCGCCTGCTGAAAGCTTGCCGCAATATCAGCCTTAGGCACTTCACCGCCCCTTTGTTCTATTTTGTGTACTTCATTAATAACTGCTGTTTTAAGACCTGAAAACGAAAAGTCAGAGCCGGATTTTGCTCTCGGGAAATTAAAGGCATTTACGTCTCCATCCTTTGCTGCCTTATCTATTTTGGGGCCACCGGGGTATCCAAGACCTATAACCCTTGCAACCTTATCAAAGGCTTCCCCCGCAGCATCATCTCTTGTTGCCCCTAAAATATCAAAGTCACCATAGCTTTTTATGTGCACTATATGGCTATGTCCGCCTGACGCCACAAGGCAAATAAAAGGAGGCTCAAGCTCTTTAAAAGCCACATAATTTGCAGCAATATGTCCTTGAATGTGATTTACCGGTACAAGAGGTTTGTTCCATGCAAAGGCCAATGCTTTTGCGGCAGATACTCCTACAAGCAAAGCACCTACAAGCCCGGGTCCGTAAGTAACTGCTACTGCATCTATTTCATCCTTTGTTATTCCTGCTTTTTTTACAGCTTCGTCAATAACATACAGTATCTTTTCAATATGCTTCCTTGAAGCAATTTCAGGTACAACACCACCGTATTCAGAATGGATATCCGCCTGGGAATATATTACATCCGAAAGGACTTCTCTGCCATCCTTTGTTATTGCTGCTGCGGTTTCGTCGCAGGAGCTCTCTATTCCAAGAACTATCATAATTTCCTCCTGTATAATACGGCGTCTTCGATACCTTCGTAATATTTTTCTCTTATGTTATAGGATATAAAACCCATTGACTCATAAAGCTTTCGGGCAACCACATTGCTTTCTCTTACTTCCAGAAATATGTTTTTTGCTCCAAGACTTTTTGCCTCGTCAACCATGGCGATTAAAATAGCACGGCCACAGCCTCTTCCTCTGTTGTCTTTATGAACTGCTATTCTAACAATTTCGGATTCATCTATAAAAAAATAAAACCCTCCGAACCCTATTATCTTATTATCTTCCTCAGCTACAAAATAATTGGCATATGACTGGGACAATTCATCTTTCATTCCTTCTGAACTCCAGCAGTCGGAAAAGCTTGATTTTTCAATTTCATATAGGCAGGAAAAATCCTTAGCCATGTATTTTCTGACCTTCATTAATCAATTCCTCAATTTCTTCTGCACATGCTCTGTATATATTAATGTCCCCGCCGTAAGGGTCCAATACATCCCCTTTTTTCCCGGCCCATTCATATAACGAAATAATTTTTTCCGAAAATTCAGGAGCAGCTTTTTTTAAAAGATTAGCATGATTAACCGTAAGTGTAATTACAGTATCAGCTTCATCCAGCATATCATTATTTACCTGCCGCGAAATATGACCTAGGTCATATCCTTTTTCTTTCATAACGGCAACAGCATTAGGGCTTGCCGCCATGCCGGGGTTTGCCGCAATTCCGGCAGACTGCGCTTCCTTACCTGTTATCGCCTTATATATGCATTCGGCCATCGGGCTTCTGCAGGTATTACCTGTACAAACAAATAAAATCATTCTATCACCAATATTTCTCCGGCTGCCGATTTATACAGCCTGTTTCTAAGTGCATCAGTTACGTTGCTGCCGCCTTTTGGATCAGCTGCAAATATTACCTGGGCACCTTCTTCATCAGCTTTTCTTAGCAGATAAAAGAGCCTTGCGCCGTAATCCGAATCGTCACATCCGGCAGGCAAAAATATCTTTCCCTTATAAAGGTCTTTATTATAATCGTAGTCTATTACCGCAACATTTTCTGCCGACTTTTCAAAAGCTTTTGTTATTTCTCCTTTTATAACTGTAACTTTTGCTTTAGGAGCATAATGCTTATATTTCATTCCCGGACTTTTAGGAGTGCCTGTACCTCCACCTCCGTAAACAGCGTCCGGAAACATTTCACGTATCATTTCAAGGCTTACGGCACCCGGTCTAAGAACAGTCGGCACGTCCATGCTCATATCTATAACGGTTGATTCAAGACCGTATCTCGTAGCTCCGGAATTAATTATGCAGTCAATTTTTCCGTTAAAGTCCTTAATTACATGCTCTGCAACAGTAGGACTGGGTCTGCCGGAAATATTTGCGCTGGGGGCTACAATTCCCGTTTTTGAGGCTTTGATAAGCTCATGTGCTACAGGATGCGAAGGCATTCTTACAGCAACTGTATCAAGGCCGGCTGTAACGCAATCTTTAGCGTGCTTACTCTTTTTCATAATGATTGTTAATGGTCCGCCCCAAAAGCGTCCCATTAAGATTTCAGCTTTTCGGGGGATTTTTTGGACATACTTTTCACATAGTGCTATATCATCGACATGAACTATCAAAGGGTTGTCGGAAGGTCTGCCTTTTGCTTTATATATACTTTTAACCGCTAGCTCATTATCAGCGTCTGCTCCCAATCCATATACGGTTTCTGTCGGAAATCCCACAAGTCCGCCGGCGTTAATAACGCTTGCGGCGTATTCTAAATCTTCCGGTTTAAAATTTAATGGATCTATAGTAAAAATCTTTGTTTCCATCGCTAACCTTCCTTTTCATATTTGTAAATTGTATACTTTTTACTTACTTTTGTCAAGAAGGATAAAAGCAGCAAAGCTTCTTACCCAATATTTCTCCATTTAAGAATATGAGAGATTTTGAGGGAGCTTTTTTGCCCTTGCAGGGCGAAGGGTACTTTTGACAACCTGACAATGTCAACAACACGGCATGGCGGGAAAAGCTCGTCAGTTTAGACGGGTAATAGTGTCATCCATATACGGGTAAACATCATATTTCGAAATGGAGTTCACCATACAAAAGAGCAGATGCTTTAAAAGCATCTGCTCTTTATCTTTAATTATCCTTCAAGGGCTTTAGAAATTGTGATGGTTTGTGTAGCGCCATCCCATTTTACATCATAACCAAGCTGTTCAGAAACAAATCTAAGGGGTATAAATGTTCTGTTGTTTGTAATCCTTGGTGCGCTTCTCAATGTATATTTGATGTGTCCGTATCGAGGATGATCAACATAAACAAGAGTATTCCATATTTGAAGAGTGATGCCTGTTGTACCCTTCTGAATACCTATTGTCTGAGTATCGCCTGCCCACGAAACAGTTGCTCCCATGAGCTCAAGCAAACCTCTTATAGGAATAAGGGTTGAACCGTTTTGTATATATGGTGCAACATCAAGTGTAGTCTCTTTTGTTACCCCGGCAATAGTAGATTTTATAACATTGGAGCCTACCTTAAGAACATATTCTTCCTTGTTATTCTCATGTGCAGACTTAGTCTGGTAAAAATCTAATTCAGCACAAGCTGCCCTATTTTGATTATAGCCGCTAATCTCAAAGTCAATGTACCTGAACTCAATTTCTTTTTCAAAAGTATAAGTCTTGATGTCAATACCTGGATTCCATTTGATATTTTCAGCCGCAAGGTTATAATCTTTGCCATCCGTGCTTACCCAAACATTAAATTTCAGCCATCCACCGTGAAGGTCAGGTGTCTGTCTCGGAGTGTATTTGAATTCCTTAATCTTATATGTTTGATTAAGGTCAACTTTCAAATGAAATACCTGATTTTCCGTAGCTGAGTCTGTCTGCCAGAACGTAAATTCCGAACCGTCAAAAACATATTCCGCAGTATGGGTGGCCCAAACAGCTCCGTCATAGCTTGCTTTAAACAAGCTTCCGTCTATTTTATATAGTCTGTTACTTTCTATAGTTTTTTGATAGTCTTCATAGCTTATGGTTTTATATGTATCCTTTGCCGGAATAATATTAAACTCAGCCATTGTGCCGTAGCCGCCGTTGCTGCTTGTTACCTCGAGTTTTATCTTCTTTACTAACATATTTGCAGTAAAGTCAATATTCCTCACAATCTTAGTATTAGGAAAATCCATATCTTTAATAAGCGGGAAATATTCGTCAGTATCGTTTGCAGCCAGATAAATGTTAGCCTTAAATATAAGTCCAAACAGCGCATCCTGTCTTGGCAGAAAACTAAGTCCTGAAATACTCATAGCCTGTGGAAGGGTTATTTCTATCTCATAAGGAGGTGTATCATGACTTACTATATTTGTACCCTCTTCTACATATTTAGAATGCCAAAAGGTAGCTTGATCACCATCTAATATTTTCTTTATGGAAGCGCCGCCCCCCATCTCAGAATTTACCGTTACTGTCCAGCCTGATCTATCGACTGAACCGGTCTGTTCTGTCTGTGTGGTTGTAGTTTGTGTTGTTGTTTCAGCTGCTGATACAGCAGTTCCGCCTGTCAGAAACTTTATCTCTGTAGCAGAACCATAACCACCTTCTGAGTCTGTAACTTCTATTTTTATAGCCTTTACAGAAACAGCTTTCCAGCCGGCGCTTGATGGTTTATTGGCTGATGCAACAGTACCATACTGGAAGGTGCCGGTAAATATCTTTGTGAAATTAGTGCCGTCAGCTGAACCGTAAATGTTGTACCCTTTAAAGGTACCGGCTGGATTATCGGTTCTGGGGGTATATTCCCAGCCTGATATCGACTGAGCACTTGGGAATGTAACTGTAATATTAAAGGGAAGCTCATCATGACTTGTGACTTTAGTACCGTCATATGTATATTTAGAATGCCAGTATGTA
>JAUZPY010000079.1 GCA_030705805.1 Bacillota bacterium
AATAGCCGTCGCTTCCTCCGCACTTTAGGCCTATTTTTAAGTTTGAAATGCTTATGGGTTCTCTCTTAAACTTTGAAGCATAGCTCTTCAAGCTCTGAATCAGCTTTATGCCTTCCTCTATCTCATCCTCAAAGTCCTGACAGTTTAAAAATTTTACTCTGTCTTCGTTATAGCTGCCCAGTACCTTCTTAAACTCTTTTATGTTGTTGTTTTCACAGCCAAGGCCTAAAACCAACACACCTCCGGCGTTGGGATGGTTAACCATTCCCTTTAAAATCAGCTGGGTTTTAGTTTGGTCGTCGCCCATTTGGGAACAGCCGAAAGGATGAGGAAAGTAAAACGCTCCCGTCGCATCCGATAATGTCTCGGCAACCTTATTGACGCATCCTACTGTAGGAATTATCCATATCTCGTTCCTGACTCCGGCTTCGCCGTTTTCCCTTTTATAGCCCATAAAGGTTTTATCCTTTGCACCTTCCTTAATGTCATAAAACTTCGGACTATACCTGTATTCCAAACTATCTTTTAAATTTGTCTTTACATTGTGAACGTGAACGTGTTCACCTTTTTTAATATCCTCGGTAGCATGGCCTATCGGGCAGCCGTATTTAATTATATTTTCGCCTTTTTTTATATCCCTGTCTGCGTACTTATGACCGTCCTCTAAACTTACGACTACATTATCAAGCTTGTTTATTTTCATTTGTTTAGCTCCTTAGTACCTGTCATTCATACTTTGCAATTTCTTTTTCAAGGAAGCTTAAATCCTGACCCCAAAGCTGTTCGTTTTTAAGAATTTCTTTAGTAGTTGCCTTTTTCATAAATTCCATAACGGCAGGATCGTCATTAGGCATATCTGTTTTATAGAATTCTATCAGTCTTGCAAATGAGAATAACAGTTTTTCCGGCATTTTGTTATATCTCTTTATGTACTCTAATATCGAAGGCAGAACTCTTACCTTAAACTTGCTGACGGAATTCAAAGAAATGCTTGAGCAGTAATGCTTTATGTATGGGTTATTGAAACGTTCGAAAACGCTGTTTGCATAAGATATCAATTCCTCTTTCGGAAGGTCTAATGTAGGAATTATTTCATCAAAAACGCAAGATTTATCAAAAGAGGACATGGTTTCATCATCCATGCAGTCTTTTACCGTTTCAATACCTGAAAGCATTGCATAAGGAATCATTGCTGTGTGAGCCCCGTTCAAAATTCTGACTTTTCTTGTTCTGTACCTTGACAAATCGTCGGTTATAATAATGTTAAGGCTGGTCTTGTCAAAAGGTATTTCCAGCACTTTATCCTTCGGGCCTTCTATTACCCAAAGATGAAAATACTCAGACGTATTAACCATATTATCAGCATATCCTAAATTTAATTTTTCGCCCTTAGGATAGCCGGTGTTAATTCTGTCAACCAAAGTGTTGCAGAAGGTATTATCATTTTCTACAAAAGCTTTGAAGTCCTCACCCAAATTCCATTCATCGGCATATGTCAATATGATTTGTTTCAATGTGGTGCCGTTTTTGTCTATCAGCTCACAGGGCAAAAATACAAAGCCGGGCAGTCCTAAATCAAACCTTCTTTTAAGAAGAGCCGTTACCTTAGCCGGAAAAGTTTTTGGGGGAGCGTCAGTGAGCTTACAGCCTGCTTCATAGCTTATACCGGATTCCGTTGTGTTTGATACAACAAAGCGGAAGTCCTTGTTTTCAGCAAGCTTTAAAAATGACTCATAATCTTCATAGGGCTTAACGCACCTTGAAATTACGTCAATTATTTTTTTGTCTACGCCTTCCGCTCCCCTTATGATATGTGTATATACACAATCCTGAGCCGTAAGCACATCACACATACCCTTATCAATAGGCTGTACAACTACAACACTGCCGTCAAAATCCGTACTGTCGTTTACTGCCTGAAGTATCCAGTCAACAAAGCCACGCAAAAAGCCGCCTTCACCAAACTGTATTACTCTTTCCGTCCTTACAGGCTTTTCTTTAATCATTTTATATCATCCCTTCAATATTTATAATTTACTTTATAAAAAGTAATAAAAGTCAAATGCCATTTATCTAAAAGTTTTTTATTGTGTTCAAATGCGCTTTTCATATATACCACTCCTATCTTATATATTATATTTTACAATAAATTATTTAAAGTTTCCTTAAATATATTACTTTTTTTTGGATTTTTCTTGATTATTTTGCTATTAGTGTTATAATTAATATGAGGTGAGCTTCATGGCTGATAAAATGAGAAACAACTATTTAACAACTACAGAAGTATCTCAACCGTTTCTTAATACGAAATATCAAATGTGTGAAAACTTTTACTTTGACAGGCTTGCACGAAACGGCATCGTTTCGGTTACAAACGGGCACTATCACAATATGTTTGAAATTTATTTTTTAGTTTCGGGCTGCTGTACCTATTTTATTGAAAATAAGCTTTATGATGTTGAAGCCGGTGACCTTGTTTTAGTTCCTAAGGGCGCAATTCATAAAACAATTTATACAAACAAGCCCACTGACAGATACCTTGTAAACTTTACAAAGGAATTTATTATCCCCCCAATTGCTGCGGATGCCTGTAAAATTTTTTCTAAGCATATTTACAGACCTGCCCCCGAGCACATCAAAAGAATTACTGAAATATTTGAAAAATTTGCTCACGAAAGTAAGCATTCCGACCAGTTTTCAACCCTTTTGCTGCAGGGTAGTATGACCGAACTTTTGACCCTTATACTGCGCTATCCTTCCGCTGCATCAGAAGGTTATGATAAGGTGAATTTTCCTATTGAAAACGTTACCCAATACATTACACAACACTTCAGGGATAATATTACTTTGCCTGAAATGGCTAAACAATCGGCTCTTTCCGAAAGTTATTTTTCAAGGCTTTTTAAAACCACAACAGGTTTTGGCTTTAAAGAGTATCTTACAATTATAAGGCTGAAGGAAGCGCAATCTCTGCTTTTGCATACGGACAATTCAATTTGCAATATAGCTTATGAGTGCGGCTTTAATGACTCCAACTACTTTTCATCGGTTTTTAAAGAATTAAACGGAATGTCTCCCTTAAAATACAGGAAACAGCACAGAACCAAAATTCCGAAGTCAAAGAAGTAGGATAGCCGCATAATATCTTTTAAACATAGCTTAGCTTGCAAAAATACCGGCTGTCAAAATACCTATCTGCCCATTAATACCCGTAAAGGCATGCTGTTTTTAAGGTATATTCCACTTTTTTTAAAATTTTATAGTTTTTTGGAAATACTTGTGGTATAATAACTTTAACGCGAGCGAAAGCGAAGCGGAAAAGTTATTTCCTATGAAAAAAAATAAATTACGGAGTAATTTATGGTATGGACTTTACCGCAAGCGAAGCGAAGCGGAAAAGTTATACCTTTAAAAAAATGAATTACGGAGTAATTTGTGGTATACTATCTTTCAAGAGGTGATTGTATGAGAAAAGATTTGATTGGTTTTTCAACTATTATGCTTTGGATCGCACTATATTTTTTAAATATGTATTTTCTGTTTTCCACTCTTACGGGTGAAGCTATTTCAAAAATTGACCCATTATCAAGTGCCCACGGTCTTTCTGTTTTAGGCACTGTACTTTACATTATATTTTTTGCCGCAGTTATAATAGTCGGTAAGGTTAAAGGCTCTAAGCTTCTTTTATACATGGCTTTAGTGCAGGGACTTTTCTTAGTCTATGCCGGTGTCGTTATTATGCTTGCTGCTTTCGCTTCAACACCTGCGGCTTTTAACATTGCCCTTTATTCTCTGCTTGTGATTCTGGCCCCCTTCTTCGGATTAGGTGTTAAAATAGGGGTATTTTCCTTATTTTATTTACTGCCGGTAATTTGCATAGTACTGATTGTTATTCCGGCAATCTATATCAGAAGGTTTAGTTCAAAATAGCTGCTGTATGCAGAAATAATTAACCTGAATTAGGACAAGCTGTTCATCTGAAATTAAATCGGAAGATGAGAAACCGTGGAGAACCATGGAAACTACAAAACCCAATTCACAAAAAGTCATGGAAATTTGGAGCCGCCCAAGAAAATGAAAAGTCATGGAAATTTGGAGCTACCCAAGAAAACCACAGGACTTAAAAGACCCGGAAAACCGAATTTTCCCAAATTGAGCATAAATTAAAAAGACCCGGAAAGCTTTAAACTGTTCGTTAAAGTTTTCCGGGTCTTTTTTTATTTCAAGTACTTATCAACAACTTTTTTCATTTCCGGAAGCTTTGACTCAATATCGGAAACAAGTTTAAACTGGTTTCTCGCACGGTCTAAGTTATGTCCCGGACGATGAATCTTAAAGTATGTGTCGCCGTTTAAATGGTCAGCCAAAAAACGGGTTCCGCACTCTAATGTAAGGAGCAGTGCCGATAAGGGCAGAAGCTCTCGTTCTTTCTCGGTTAAAATATTACCGGTTTCTTCAAGGTAGCCTTTTGTAAAGCTTTCAAAAAGCTCCATATCAAAATATACCTTAGATAAATCCGTTTCGTCCTCCGCTGCACTGGAAGCTCCGAATCTAAGTGCATCGCCGTAATCATACAGAAGCGAACCTGGCATTACGGTGTCAAGGTCTATTACACAAACGCCTTCACCGGTTGTATCGTCAAGCATTACATTGTTTAATTTGGTGTCATTATGCGTTACACGAACAGGTATGGTTCCTTCAGCTATTGCATCAGTTACGGAAGAAGCATATTTTTTCATAGATAAAGCAAACTCAATTTCCTTTTCTACGTCCTTTGCCCTGCCTGATAAGTCATCGCTTATTGCTTTTTCTAAATTGTCGTATCTTTTAGATGTATTGTGGAAATCCGGAATAGTTTCATATAAGCTTTCTGCCGGGAAATCAGATAACATATTCTGAAATTTCCCAAAAGCTTTTGCGGCATTATAAAACTGGTCTAAGGTTTCCACTTGATTATAAGTTTTTGCCTTTTGTATTAATTTATAAATTCTATAATACTTTCCGTTAGAGGCTTGATAATAGCTTTTATCGCCCTTTGTCATTATCACCGTTAAGGTTTCTCTATCGGGGTCTCCCCCTTCTTTTTTTATGTAATCTCTCAAATATCTCGTTACACTAACAATATTCTCCATCAAATTATCAGGATTTTTAAATACTTCCGTATTAATACGCTGAAGAACATACGGAGGGCTTTCTATCACATATGTATCGTTAATGTGTCCGTCCCCAAACGGCTTTGCTTTCGCCTTTAAATCAAACTCAGAAAGTATTTCACTTAGACATTCCACCATATAAACCCCTCCTCTGCATATCTTGCAGTGCGCATCTTACCGGCTCTGCATCCTCCTTATAGGTTACTCCATACCATTTATCGGGAGTATTGAGGACTCTTACTTTTCTGCCTTCTTCTTTTATCAGCCTATCCACTACGCTTGGCAGAAAGAATTCACCCTTCAGGGGATTTGCATTTTGTTTGAGGTAGTCTACGAAATACTTTTCCATGTAATCATATATATCCGTTTCGAATCCCCAAAAATTCATTGAAACTATTGAATCTAAAGGGATACCGCTGTTTTTATCTATAGCGGTATGTTCGGTTACATCCTTTAAGATGCCTTCTTCTACCTTGCAGACGCCTCGCGATACCGTTCCGTTGTCTGTTATTGTATTTTTAAGATAAAAGCCCGACATACAAATATCACCGGTACTTCTTAGACAATCCGCTACTGACTTAAATGCCGTTTTTCCGTAATAATCGTCTGAATTAACGGAACAAAAAGGCGTATGTACCTTATCCTTCGTGCAAAGCACCGCATGACCTGTCCCCCAAGGCTTTGTTCTGCCCGGGTCTGCCTTAAAAGGACTTGGAAGCATATCCACTTCCTGATAAGCGTAATCAACATCAACTATTTTTTCAATTCGGCATCCTACAGTTGTGCGAAAATCATGTTCAATTTCCTTCTTAATCAGGAATACTACCTTGCCAAATCCTGCCTCCATAGCATCATAAATTGAAAAATCCAATATTGCTTCACCATTTAATCCCATAGGTGTGATCTGCTTGAGTCCGCCAAAGCGGCTTCCCATTCCTGCCGCAAGGACAACAAGTGTCAAATCCTTATTTTCCAAAGTAATCAGTCCTTTCAAGTAGAGCAACGAAAATTATAACTCTTCTTTTTTACCTCTCATCATTAAGTCGAGAACTGCCTGACGCGGTGATTTTCCTTCATGCAGTATCTTATACGCTTCATTTACTATGGGCATTTCAACTCCTGCTTTTTTTGCCAGCTCATAAGCCGCGCCGCAGGTTGTGATTCCCTCTGTCAGCATCTTTATTTCTGCTAAAGTTTCCTCTAAGCTCTTGCCCTGACCAAGCAAAATTCCCGCTCTTCTGTTGCGGCTGTGCATACTGGTACAGGTTACAATCAAGTCGCCGTTGCCAGATAAGCCCATAAAAGTTTCCTTTTTAGCACCCATGGCAACCCCCAACCTGATCATTTCAACAAGTCCTCTTGTCATTAAGGCCGCCTTAGTATTATCACCATAGTCAAGTCCGTCAACCATGCCTGCACACAGTGCAATTACGTTTTTAAGGGCGCCGCCCATTTCTACTCCAATAACATCGGAATTTGTATATACTCTGAAGCTTTCGGACATAAAAATGCCCTGCACCCTACTTTCTACCTCCTGATCCTCTGACGAAACAACCACAGCCGTAGGGATAAAGCGCGCCACCTCCTCGGCATGAGAAGGACCCGACAAAACTGCCCATTTGCAGCCCGGGATTTCTTCTTTTATGCATTCGGACATTCTTTTAAGACTGCCCGGCTCTAGGCCCTTTGTACAATTAACAATTATTTGGTTATCTTTTATATATGCCGACATTTCTTTGGCATAGCTTCTTAATCTATGGGAGGGCAGCGTGTATACTAAGAGCTCCGCACTCTCTACCGCCAGCCTTAAATCACTTGTATAATTGATGCCTTCAGGGATTATTACTCCGGGAAGAAACGCTTTGTTTTCATGGTCATTTTTAATTTGGTTGCTTTCGTCCTGATGCCATGACCACAAAGTCACCTCGTTGCCTAAACTGTTAAGAAGAACTGTCAGCGCTGTTCCCCAGCCTCCCGATCCGATTACAGATACTTTCATACTGCACTTCTCCTTTCCATAGTGGTTTTCTTTATATACTTATGAATTACCTAAAAGTGGGCTACTCTTTTGATGAATTTATTTTTACACTCTGCCATTTAAAGCTAATTTTTGAGGATTTTAAGTATGTTTCTCTTTTGATGAAGCTAAGCCTTTAAAATGAAAGCTTTTTTGTAATAGGTATGTTAACTCTTTTGATGAAAGCCCAAATTATTTATTGCTTTTAAAGGTTGTTTTGCTTTCCGTTCCGGCTCTAAGCCTTTCTATATTTGTCTTATGCCGCAATATAGCAAGAATTCCCGCAAAAATGCAAAAAATTTTCACTTCGGCAGATGAAAGAATTGCAGAAGATATAATTGCAGCTGCCGCTCCCGAAACAGAGCCTAAAGAAACGTATCTTGACAAAGCAAAGACTATTATAAAAGTTAGTATTGCAATTAATCCTACCCTATAGTCAAGCATGAATATTGCGGTTACTGACACAAGAACACCTTTACCGCCCTTAAAGCCAAAATACAGAGGATAGTTATGCCCTAAAATACAGCCGACTCCTGCAAATACCTTAGAGGTCAAAACATCAATTCCAAGTAAATTTGCTGCCATCTGGGAGAGCAAAATCGCAATTACACACTTTAAGATATCAAGGCATGTAACAGTCAAAGCCGCACCCTTGCCGTAGTTACGGAGAGTATTTGTAGCTCCTGCGTTACCGCTGCCCAGCTCCCTTATATCCTTGCCTTTTATTTTGGATAACAAAATAGCGGGGTTAACACTGCCCAAAAGATAGCCTATAAGCAAGCCTATAATAATTTCTACAACCATTTTTACTGCTCCTTCTCCTGGCGCTCCCTAATTATAAATTTGACCGGAGTACCCGTTAGATTAAATGCGGCTCTTATCTGGTTTTCTAAATATCTTAAATAGGAAAAATGCATAAGCTCCGAATCGTTTACAAAAAGAACAAAGGTCGGAGGAGCCGAGCTACTCTGCGTTGCATAATATATTTTTAACCTTTTGCCTTTGTCCGACGGTGCCTGGTTCTTTTGTATAGCTTCGTTTATTATATCATTAAGCGTGCCTGTGGATATTCGTGTGTTATGTTTTTCATGAACAAAATTTACGGTTTCAAGGAGATTTTCCGTCCTCTGTCCGGTTTTTGCGCTGATGTAAACCTGAGGAGCATAGCTCATAAAGGACAGCTTATCAGCTACTGTCTTTTTAAATTCGTCCATGGTTTTATCGTTTTTCTCAATTAAATCCCATTTATTTACAGCTATAATGCTTGCCCTGCCGTTATCATGGGCGTAGCCTGCAATCTTAGTGTCCTGCTCGCTCACTCCCTCTGTGGCGTCTACCATTATTATACAAACGTCACATTTTTCTACCGC
>JAUZPY010000008.1 GCA_030705805.1 Bacillota bacterium
ATCTAAAGTAATTCTTTCTACTTTTGTTTACCCTATTAATATTCAGCGTTTCCGACTGTTCTTGGATATGGTATTACGTCACGAATATTTGAAACTCCTGTAAGGTACATAATAATACGCTCAAAACCAAGTCCGTAGCCGGCATGTTTAGTACCGCCAAACCTTCTTAAGTTTATATACCACCAGTAGTCATTTTCATTAAGACCAAGCTCTTCCATTCTCTTAGTTAAAACATCAAGACGTTCTTCCCTCTGGCTTCCTCCTATTATCTCTCCTACTCCGGGAACAAGAAGGTCCATAGCTGCAACAGTCTTATTATCATCATTCATTCTCATATAAAAAGACTTAATCTCTTTGGGGTAATCAATTACAAATACGGGCTTTTTAAATATCTGCTCTGTCAAATAGCGCTCATGCTCGGTCTGTAGATCGCAGCCCCAGTCAACCGGATACTTAAATTCAGCTCCGCTCTCCTGAAGCAGTTTTACAGCCTCAGTATATGATACCTTTTGATAATCGCTTTGTGCAAGGGCCGTAAGTCTTTCGAGGAGTGTCTTATCAACAAAGCTGTTAAAGAACTCAAGCTCCTGTGTGCATTTTGTAAGAACATGATTGATAATATGCTTTATCATGTCCCATGCAAGCTCCATATTGTCGTTTAAGTCGGCAAAAGCTATTTCAGGCTCTATCATCCAAAACTCTGCCGCATGGCGTGCAGTGTTGGAATTTTCTGCACGGAAGGTCGGTCCGAAAGTGTAAATCTTGCCGAAAGCCATTGCATAGGTTTCGCCTTCCAGCTGACCTGAAACCGTAAGATTTGTACTCTTTCCGAAAAAATCTTGGGTCCAATCAATTGTGCCGTCCTCATTTTTAGGAGGGTTGTTAACATTAAGAGCAGTAACTCTAAACATTTCTCCTGCGCCTTCACAGTCAGAGCCGGTAATTAAAGGCGTATGTACGTAGACAAAGCCACGCTCGTTGAAGAAGGTATGAATTGCATAAGCAACCTCACTTCTTACCCTGAATACCGCAGAAAACAGGTTCGTTCTGGGACGAAGATATGCCTGCTCACGCAAATATTCAACCGTATGTCTCTTTTTCTGCAAGGGATAATCGGGAGTAGAAGCACCCTCAACAGCGATTTCATTTGCTTTCAATTCAAATGGCTGCTGCATTCCGGGAGTAAGCTCCACCGTTCCTTTTACTATTATAGCGGAGCCTATATTCAGCTTTGCTATATCGTCATAATTTTTAATCTTTTCACGTTCAAATACTACCTGGACACCTTTAAAGCAGCTTCCGTCATTTAAATCAATAAATCCAAATGCTTTACTGTCACGGATAGACCTTATCCACCCGCCAAGGGTAATTTCCTTGCCTCCAAAGTTTTCCATGTTAGAATAAATGTTTTTTATGTACTCTCTTTTCATGTAGACACCCCTTTATTTTCTGGTCTTGCCAAGGTATGCTTCTTTGATTCTTTCGTCTGATAAAAGCTCCCGGCCAATTCCGGTCATACTAACCGTACCTGTTTCAAGTACATAGGCAGTATTAGCAACCTGAAGGGCCATATTAGCATTCTGCTCAACTAAAAGAACCGTTATACCTTGAGAATTTATAGTTTTTATAATGTCAAATATACTTTTTACAACCAAAGGAGCAAGACCTAAAGAAGGCTCGTCCATCATTATAAGATTTGGTCTGCTCATAAGAGCACGGCCAACTGCAAGCATTTGCTGCTCGCCTCCGGATAATGTACCTGCAAGCTGCCATTCACGCTCTTTTAAGCGGGGGAACAATTCAAAAACAAATTCAAAGTCCTTATCCAAGCTGTCTTTTCTTAAATAAGCTCCCACACGAAGGTTTTCTTTAACCGTTAGGTTGGCAAAAACTCTTCTTCCTTCAGGTACTAATGTTATTCCGGAACTTACTATAGCATCCGGAGATTTACCTAATATTTCATGTCCCTTATAAATAATCGACGCTGTCTTAGGCTTTACAATGCCTGCTATGGTTTTTAATGTTGTACTTTTTCCTGCACCGTTAGCACCTATAAGAGTAACAATTTCCCCTTCGGGAACGTCAATTGAAATACCCTTTACAGCCTCAATTCCTCCGTAGGAGACAACCAGGTTTTTTATTTCAAGTATATTACTCATCTTCAGTTACCCCCAGATATGCATCAATAACTTTCTGGTTTGCTTGAATTTCATCGGGAGTTCCCGAAGCTATAAGCTTTCCGAAATCAATAGCATAAATTCTGTCTGATATATCCATAACCAAATTCATATGATGCTCAATTAAAAGAATCGTAAGCTTAAACTTATCACGAATATCGTGAATAAATGCTGTAAGATCATCTGTTTCCTGAGGGTTCATACCTGCTGCCGGCTCATCCAAAAGAAGCAAGTCGGGTTCAGTCGCCAATGCTCTGGCTATTTCCAAACGGCGCTGTTTGCCGTATGGCAGGCTGGTTGCCGCTTCGTCTTTTACATCTTCTAATCCTACAATACGCAGCAGTTCCAAAGTTTCGCTGCGCATCTTAGCTTCTTCTTTATAATTCAGCTTAAAGGTTGCAGTAAATAAATTGCTTGTACGGCGCAGATGCCTTGCAACGAGAACGTTTTCAAAAACAGTCTGACTTTTAAACAGACGAATATTCTGAAAGGTTCTGGCTACCCCAAGCTTTGTAATCTGGTCGGGAGTTTTAACAACCGTTTTTGTGTATAATCCTTTATTTTCACCGGCATATAATTTTTTCATCTTACCCTTTGGATAATTAGACAGAAGGGTCTGCCCATTTAACTCAATAGAACCGTTAGTGGCTTCATAAACGCCGGTAATCACGTTAAATACTGTTGTTTTACCTGCACCGTTGGGGCCTATAAGGGATACTATTTCACCCTCGTTAACTTCTAAAGATAAGTTGTTTACTGCTACAACACCACCAAACTGCATTGTAACATTGCTTAGAGTAAGTACATTTTTACTCATTCTTATGCCTCCTTACTCTTTTTGGGTGCGGACTTTATAAAAGTCTTTTTGAACCAATTCCAGACTCCGGCAGGAGTTAGTTCCCTGGTACCCATTATTCCCTGACGATAGAACAGCACTATTGCCATTATAATTATAGAGAAAACAACTTTACGGAACCCCGACCGAAGAAATGGAACTTTCACTCCGCCAACATATTTTTCCGCATCAAGGAAACGAAGCCACCATTCACTTGCGGCAATAAAGAGAAATGAACTGATACAGCTACCTGTTATAGATCCTATTCCGCCGATAACTACAACCAGCAAAATTTCATAGGTCATTGCGGATTTAAATGCAGATGCCTGAATGGTTGTCTGATACATTGCCAAAAGCGCCCCCGATATACCTGCAAAGAAGGAGCTAATGCAGAATGCAATTTGTTTATGTTTAGCTAAATTAATACCCATCGCTTCAGCGGCAATTTCATCATCACGAATTGCCTTGAAAGCTCGTCCATATGTTGAATTTATAAGCAGTACAATTATGGCAATACAAATACCGGAGGCAATAAAAGCGTATATAGTCGCCCCTGTTACATTTCCTGTTTTGCCAAAAATATCGCACGTTATTTTCTGAATCCACTTTGAAAATCCTGTAGAATCAAGACTCGGGAATTTTCTTAAAAGATTAGAGCCATTAGTAATAGGGCCAAGCGCGTTCCATTGAAATATCGCTCTTATTATTTCCGCAAAGCCTAATGTTGCTATTGCAAGATAGTCACTTTTAAGTCTTAATACCGGCAGACCTATCAAAAATGCAAATACAGCCGCCATAACACCGGCAAGTATTATAGAAATGGTAACCGGCAGATTAAATTTAATTAATCCTCCGCCAAAGTACTGATATACAGCAGTCCTCGCCTCGTTAGGTATTGTAAATATTGCATATGTATAGGCACCTATAAGCATAAAGCCTGCTTGTCCAAGGGAAAACAAACCTGTAAATCCGTTTAAGAGGTTCATTGATACCGCAACCAGAGCGTAAATAACACCTTTTTGTAATACAATAAAAATCATGTTTGATGGGCTTAAAAAAAGCTCCATTAAATAAAGTCCAAAAAGCAGTAATATAATTAAAATAGTAGATACTGTTAAATTGATTTTTTTCTTACTTTTTTCTAACATAATTTCTGCCCTCCCTCAGACTTTATCTGTTGACTTTTCTCCGAAAAGTCCAGTGGGCTTAAATACCAAAATTATAATTAAGAGGGCAAAAGTAAAAGCATCAGAGAAGGTTGTCCAACCAACGCCTTTAATTATATTTTCACATATGCCTATTATAAAAGCACCTACAACAGCACCTGGTATGGACCCTATGCCACCAAACACAGCAGCTACAAAAGCCTTAAGACCAGGCATAGCACCTGCTGTCGGGGTTACACCTGTATAATTTGTAAAATAAAGAAAGCTTCCTACCGCTGCAAGAAATGAGCCTATTAAAAAGGTCATGCTTATAACAGAATTTATCCTTATCCCCATCAGCTGTGAAGTTTCAAAATCCTTTGATACCGCACGCATTGCTATACCGATTTTGGTATATTTTATTAAAAGCACCAACATAGTTACAAGAAGTATGGTAAGCACAGGTGTAACAAGTGTTACAACCTTCGTGGTAGTACCAAGGAAAGTAACAGTTTTGCTTATAGCCGGAATGGTGGGATACCTCTGAGAAAGTCCGCCGGTTATATAAAGTGCAAGATTTTGCAAAAGATAGCTTACCCCGATTGCAGAAATCATTATAGACATACGCGGTGCGCTTCTTAAAGGCTTATATGCCACTTTCTCAATCATAACACCAATCACAACTGTTGTTAATATAACAAGCGGTATTGAAACGTACATGGGCATAGTAGCTGAAGCATATACCATGATTACGCCTGCTACCATAAAAATATCGCCATGAGCAAAGTTAATCAGCCTCAGTATTCCGTATACCATTGTATAGCCAATCGCTATAAGAGCGTACTGACCTCCAACAGATATACCGGCAAATATGTAAGGTAGGTTTTGTGTAATCCAATTCATAGAAAAACCTCCTAAAAATAAAGTTTAGGCAATACGATATGTCATTTAAGCTAACCAACGTGCATTAATTAAATACGGTTTTGAATGCTTTTTCCTGCTTAGACATAAGGAGTAAAGCTCTATATGCCCTGTCCTTGTTAAATTTCCGTCCTTCTTATCTTACGGATTTTGCATGGCGACAAGTGCTGCGATTCTTACGCACGAAAAGACAAAAATTTTCCTAAGAGCGCACGTCGTAGGGTTTTACGCCCTTATACCTAAGCTTATATACAGAAATTTCAGCCTTACTGCAAATTTAATATAAGGTATGAAATTACATATAGCTTTAGGAAAACTTAAAGATTAGCTAATAAAAAATGTGTTCTTAAATTGAAACCTAATATCTAATATTGGCGGGGGTAAAAATTACCCCCGCCTATAAATCGTTATACAAGAGAATTTCTACATCAAGCTTCTATCTCGAAAGCTTATTTGTTTGCACTTTTTACGCCTTGTACTGCTACAAAGTCCCATGCGCCTTTTTGGGTATTAGCGCACTTTACATATGCAACGTCACGCTTAGCATCGCCATTATCATCAAATGCGATATCTCCTGAAACGCCTGTGTACTTAACTCCCTTAAGTGCCTGCTTTATAGCCTGGGGATCTTTAGATCCTGCAGCCTTAATAGCTTCAAGTGCTACAAAATATGCATCATAACCCATTGCTGTTACTGCTGCAACGGTATCATCTCCGCCGTTATTTGTAAGACGTGTGGGGTCTGCACTTATCCATTCCTTAACGCCTTTATCAAATTCAGGTGCGCCGCCTTCCTGATAGAAGGTTGTTACATATATCTTAACATCCTTGCCTTTAGATGCGTTAAGTATAACATTGGAATCCCAAGTGTCTCCTGCCATAATCGGCATTTTAAGACCTTGTGAAGCAGCCTGTTCGATAAGTAATGCTGCAGCTTCTGTAGATACAGGAGCAAAGAATACATCTGCGCCGGAATTCTTAGCACTTGTTATATAAGATACAAAGTCGCTGTTGCCTTCCTGGAAGGTTTCAGAAACTACTGTTCCGCCAAGAGCTTCAAAAGCTTGTGTAAAGTAATGTCCTAAACCGCCTGAATAGTCGTCTCCAAGCTTTGTAAGACAGTAAGCTTTTTTAGCTTTGAATTTATCGTTTGCAAAGTTAGCAAGTACTGTGCCCTGGAAAGGATCAAGGAAGCAAATACGGAAATAGTGATCATTTCCTTCTGTTACCTGTGGGTTTGTACAAGTTATGCCTATTACAGGAATACCTGCTTTACCAAATACATCAGATGCTGCAATAGAAACACCGGAACCATAAGAACCAAGTGCTACAGAAACACCTTTGCTTACTAATGATGATGCAGCAGAAGGACCCTTATCATTTGAAGATTCATTGTCTACAACTTCAAGCTTTACATCATATTTCTTGCCGTTGATGTCAACTGTGTTAACCTTGCTGTTTGCATACTGAACGCCAAGTGTTTCCTGTTTTCCGCCTGCCCCGTTGTCACCGGAAGCCGGTTCATAAACACCTATGTAAATAACGTTGTCATTTGCTGCTTCTTTTGTTCCGCCACCACAAGCAGTAAATGTTGCCATGGGCATAACTAATGCCAAGGTAATAGCAAGTATTTTTTTCATATTCGAACTCCTCCCAATATAAGTATGTTTCTTCTGCATTATTAATATTAATAACGCTCTTAAATTTTAACATATTTAATATAGGATGTCAATATTTATTATTGCTCTAAAACAGTACTTAGTTGTGACTATTTCCCAATTTTTTAGAATTTTAGCCCTAAAATTATGCATTTTTTGACAATTTTTTAGCATTCGATAACAATTTTGACCAATGGCTTCTTGTCGGTTTTTTTACATTGCTTTTTTACAGTTACATTATGCAAAGTTACTCAAACATTTTTTAAGTCTTTGCATTGCTTCTTTTGTTTTTTCCGCACTAGAAAAAGCTGTCAGGCGAAAAAAGCCCTCTCCTTCTTTGCCGAATCCTTCACCGGGAGTTCCTACAACCCATGCTTTATCCAAAAGAAAATCAAAAAACTCCCAGGAGCCCATGTTCTTAGGACATTTAAGCCATATGTACGGTGAATTCTTTCCGCCTACGTACCATATCTTAAGGCCATCTAAAGTATCTGTTATTATTTTTGCATTTTGACGATAGTAATTAAGATTTTCCGCTATTTGCTTTTGCCCTTCTTCTGTAAATACAGCCGCAGCTCCTCTTTGTACTATATAGGACACCCCGTTAAACTTTGTAGTCTGACGGCGTAGCCACAGTTTATTAACTTTGGTTTTGTTTACTATTAAGTCAAAAGGTACTACCGTATACCCGCATCTGGTACCTGTAAAACCTGCCGTTTTAGAAAAAGAACAAAATTCGATAGCGCAGGTTTTAGCTCCGTCAATTTCATAGATGCTGCGGGGCAGTTTATCTACTACAAAAGCTTCATAGGCTGAATCGAACAGCAGAATGCTGTTATGTTTATTTGCAAAATCCACCCATGCTTTCAGCTGTTCATAATCATATACCGCTCCGGTGGGATTATTGGGAGAACAAAGATAAATAATATCTGCTGCTAAGCTTTCATCCGGCATCGGAAGAAACCCGTTGTCAGATGATGCATCAGCATAAAGAATTTTTCTGCCGGCCATAACGTTTGTATCAACATAAACAGGGTAAACCGGGTCTGTTACAAGAACCGTATTATCGCTTCCTAAAATATCAAGGATATTACCCAGGTCACTTTTAGCTCCATCGGAAATAAAAATTTCATCGGGATCTAACTTTATGCCTTTTTTCAGATAGTAATCACCTATTGCATTTTTTAAAAAATCATATCCCTGTTCAGGGCCATAGCCATGAAATGTCTCTGCCTTCCCCATTTCATCCACTGCTTTATGCATAGCTTCAACCACTGCTTCCGGAAGAGGACGGGTAACATCGCCGATTCCCATGCGAATAACATCCGCATCGGAATGTTCTTTTGTATATTTATTAACACGGTTTGCTATTTCTGAAAATAAATAGCTTTCAGAAAGCTTTAAGTAATTTTCATTTATCGTTGCCATTAAATATACACCTCACCGTCAAATACTTTTATGCAGGGACCGGTTAGGTATACCGTATCTTCGGTATACTTAACAGTAAGTTCCCCTCCCACAAGAATTACTTTAATGTTTTCATTTATAGGACAATATCCGTTGAGTACCGAAGCCACTACCGAAGCGCAGGCGCCTGTACCACACGCAAAGGTTTCTCCGCTTCCTCTTTCCCAAACACGCATTTTTATAGTATGGGAATCAATGATTTTAACAAATTCTGTGTTGACTCTTTCCGGGAACAAGTCATCATTTTCAAATTTCGGACCAATCTTTTCAAGATCCAATGAATCCACATTGTCGCAAAATACGATACAATGAGGATTACCCATAGAAACACAAGTAATTTCATAAGGAATTTCGTTTATGGAAACCTTACGGCTTACAACCATATTGCCGTCAAGCTTAACAGGAATTTTTGAGGGTTCAAGCTCAGCTTTTCCCATATCAACCTGTACTGTGTATACCTTGTCATCTTTAGTTGTAAGTTCCAGATACTTAATACCGCTCTTGGTTTCGATGCTGAGCTCTTTCTTGCCAATTTTCCTTACATCATATAAATATTTTCCCACGCATCTAATGGCATTGCCGCACATATTGCCTTCGCTGCCGTCAAGATTAAACATACGCATTTTTGCATCGGCAACATCCGATGGACAGATGAGGACAATACCGTCACCGCCAACTCCAAAATGCCGATCTGAAAGATAAACTGATAAAGATTCGGGGGAGTCAATTTTTTGTTCAAAGCAGTCAATGTAGATATAATCATTTCCGCATCCTTGCATTTTTGTAAACTTAAGCTTCATTTTTTCTTCCCTCATATTATTTATATCTATTATTTCCGTATTAATTTCACTGTAGCGGCTCATAATGCTGTCGGCAAGTGCGTTTGCCGTATCAATGCTGGTTACGCATGGAATGCCCAGCATACAAGCACGGCGACGAATTTTCACGCTGTCTCTTTGGGGAATACGTCCTTTTGTCGAAGTGGAAATAATGTATTTAATTTTGCCGCTCTCTATCAGCGTCATGCTGTTGAAATCGCTGTTTTCATAAATCTTAGGTACAGAAGTAACGGTAAAACCTGCATCGGTTAACACTTTAGCGTTACCTTCGGTAGCATAAAGCGAAAAGCCTAAGGTTACAAACTTTTTAGCTAAATCGGGGATTTCAAACCTGTCACCTTTTCTGACAGAAAAGAATACGCCGCCCTCTTTGTACATTTTATATCCTGCAGCGATAAGTCCTTTGTACAGCGCCTCTTTCAAATCTCTGCCTATACCCAAAACTTCACCTGTTGATTTCATTTCGGGGCCAAGCTGGGTATCTACATCTATAAGCTTTTCAAAGGAGAACACCGGAACCTTTACAGCAGTGTATGCAGATGTTTTATAGACACCGCTGCCATATCCAAGCTCAAAAAGCTTCTTCCCAAGGCTTACTTTAACTGCTAGGTCTACCATAGGAACACCCGTTACCTTAGATAAATACGGTACTGTACGGGATGCACGGGGGTTAACTTCTATTACGTAGATTTCATTTTTTGCTATAATATACTGTATGTTAACAATACCGATTGCGTTAAGCCCTTCGCATAATTTTTTTGTTGCAATAATAATTCGGTCTTTCATGTTATCATCTATATGCGTTGCAGGATAAACCGCAATGGAGTCACCGGAGTGTATGCCTGACCGCTCAATATGTTCCATAATACCCGGAATCAAAACATCTTCACCATCATAAATGGCATCTACTTCGATTTCCTTACCTTGCAGGTATTTATCAATCAACACAGGGTTTTCAATTCCCCTATAGAGGATGATCTTCATATACTCAACAATGTCTTCATCGCTAAAGGCAATAATCATATTCTGACCGCCAAGTACATAGGAAGGACGCATAAGTACAGGATATCCGAGATCATTCGCTGCTTTTAAAGCTGACTCTTCATCCATAACAGTCGTCCCTTTCGGACGAGCTATGTTAAGGTCTTCCAGCAATCTATCAAAGCGATCACGATCCTCTGCCATATCAATGCTGTCAGCAGAAGTTCCGACAATATTGTAGCCTGCTTTATCTAAAAACTTTGTTAATTTAATGGCCGTTTGTCCTCCAAATGCAACCACAACGCCGCACGGCTTTTCAACTTCTAAAATACTTCTTACATCCTCTTTTGTTAAGGGTTCAAAATAAAGTCTGTCCGCAGTATCAAAATCGGTGGAAACAGTTTCGGGATTGTTGTTTACGATTACAACCTCATAGCCCAGACTTTTCAGTACAAGCACACAATGAACCGAAGCATAGTCAAATTCAATTCCCTGTCCGATACGAATAGGTCCTGAACCGAAAACAACTACTGTTTTTTCAGGATTTTTTATAAATGGAGTTACTTCGTTCTCGCCGCCGCTTTCAGCTGAATTATATGTTGCATAAAAGTACGGGGTTGTAGCTTCAAATTCTCCTGCACAGGTATCTACCATTTTAAAAGTAGGTGCTAATCTAAAATCAAACTTGCTGCCGCTGATTTTTTCAAGAGAATTATCCAAAAAGCCTAATTTTTTACCTTCATAATAGGTTTCGAAATCAATAGGGCATCCCGTAATTTTTTTCTCGTAATTTACAATGTTCTTAAGTTTACATAAGAACCAACGGTCAATTTTTGTTATGTCAAATATATAATCTTCTGATACTCCACGCTTTAAAGCTTCATAGACAACAAACAAGCGGGTATCGTTCTGCTCATATAATTTTTTATCCAGCTCTTCATCGGTAAGCTTACTTACCCATGCAAGATTTAACGTATCGGCAGAAATCTCCGCACCTCTGACTGCTTTCATAATAGCAGATTCAAAGCTGTCGGAAATACTCATAACCTCGCCGGTTGCTTTCATTTGTGTGCCAAGACTTTTCTTAGCATAAACAAATTTATCAAAAGGCCATTTGGGGAATTTAACCGCAACGTAGTCAAGAGCCGGCTCAAAAGCCGCATAGGTTGTTCCTGTTACTGCATTTTGAATTTCATCTAATGTGTACCCGATTGCTATTTTGGTTGCTACCTTAGCAATGGGATAGCCGGTAGCTTTAGAAGCTAATGCAGAGGAACGGGATACTCTGGGATTTACCTCTATTACAGCATATTCAAAAGAATCCGGCTTTAATGCAAACTGACAGTTACATCCACCGCAAACCTTTAGTGCTTCAATTATTTTAAGTGCTGCACTTCGCAGCATCTGATATTCTTTATCTGCAAGAGTTACCGCAGGGGCAATAACAATACTGTCTCCGGTATGTATACCTACAGGATCAAAGTTTTCCATGGAGCAGACTGTAACAGCATTACCTTTTGCGTCACGGATTACCTCAAACTCAATTTCCTTCCAGCCTGCAATACAACGTTCAACCAGAATTTGAGAAATGGGAGAAAGCGCAATACCATTATGTGCAATCTCTTTAAGCTCTGCTTCATCCTCTGCAATACCTCCGCCGGTTCCGCCCAAAGTAAACGCAGGACGAACAATTACCGGATAGCCGATTTCTTCGGCAAAAGAAAGAGCGTCCGGAACGGTTGTTACAACTTTTGACGGTACGCAAGGCTGCCCTATGGATTCCATTGTGTCCTTAAAAAGCTGACGGTCTTCTGCCTTGTCAATAGCTTCCGGAGAAGAGCCGAGAAGTGTTATGCCGTTCTTTTCCAAAAAGCCTTCATGTGCCAGCTGCATACAAAGGGTAAGGCCGGTCTGACCGCCAAGGCCTGATAAAATACTGTCAGGCTTTTCTTTTTCAATAATTCTTTTTACCATAGTTAATGTAAGCGGTTCAATATATATTCTATCTGCCATGATATGGTCGGTCATAATCGTGGCAGGGTTGGAATTCACAAGAACTATTTCAATCCCATATTCTTTAAGGGCACGGCAAGCTTGTGTTCCCGCGTAGTCAAATTCAGCTGCCTGACCAATAACAATAGGCCCGGAACCAATAACCAGGACTTTTTTAATATTGGGGTTTAATGGCATATAAGACACCTCTTTCTATTGTTCATATCCCTTACTTAGGAAAAAGTTATTTTATTAAATACACATTTTACTACCTTAAAAACTATGTAATTATCTTATTTAATAAAATGCATAATGTCTGTCCTCTTTTGAATCAAGCTAAATTGTCTTGATATGGGGCTAATTCAATAAACGCATTTATGCTTTTATTGAATAAAACAGTATGCGGCTGCTTTATTCAATAAAATGCGTGTACACCACGCATTTTATTAATCGTTTATTCAAACTTTTTAAATATTACTCTCATGCACTGATTATCTGCTATGCCCCATCAAATTAATGAAGTCATCAAATAGAAAATTGGTGTCCTTTGGACCCGGGCAAGCTTCCGGATGAAATTGTACAGAAAAAGCGAGGTTATTCTTATACGAAAGGCCTTCGTTAGTCCTGTCATTAATATTTATAAAAAGCTCATCAGCAATTTTTTCATCTATGCTTTCAGAAACAACTGCATAGCCGTGATTTTGAGAAGATATGTATACATTCCCTGTTTTTAAGTTCTTTACCGGCTGATTTGCTCCGCGATGCCCATACTTTAATTTGGAAGTGGAAAATCCATGAGCAAGAGCAAGGAGTTGATG
Source organism: Bacillota bacterium (assembly GCA_030705805.1). Lineage (GTDB taxonomy): Bacteria > Bacillota > Clostridia > CAKSNL01 > HGM11501 > JAUZPY01. Next base: position 12,834 of record JAUZPY010000008.1, read on the forward strand.
TCCTAAGCAAATTCCCATGGTGGGAATCTTTTCATCTGATAGTTTTTTAAGGTTTTCAATAACTTCTTTATTATCAGATGGATCGCCGGGGCCGTTTGTAAGGAATATTCCGTCAGGTTTGTACTTCATCACTATCTCAGGACTTGTATTATAAGGCAGTACCCAAACGTCGCAGTCTCTTTTTAGCAGAGATTTGAGAATATTATCTTTCTTACCAAAGTCAAGCATAGCAACCGTATAGCGGCTTTTTTCACTTTTTACCAGAAAAGCTTCCTTTGTGGAAACTTCTGCTACAGGCTCGCAGATACGGTAGCTTTTAATTTTATCCAGGTCTACCTTAGGATTATCTGTTATTATACCGTTCATAGTGCCGTGCTCTCTAAGAATTTTTGTAAGGGCTCGTGTGTCAATGCCATAAAGACCGGTAATATCATTTTCTTTTAAATATGCATCCAGAGTCTTTTCACAGCGAAAATTGGAAGGAAATTCACACCATTCCCGAACAACATAAGCAGAAACCCTTGGCTTTTCACTTTCAGTGTCTTCAGAAATCACGCCATAGTTTCCGATTAAAGGAAAGGTTTGCACCACAGCCTGACCGGTATAGCTTTTATCTGTCAGTGTTTCAATATATCCTGTCATAGCAGTAGTAAAAACAATTTCTGCAATTACTTCTTTATCTGCGCCAAAAGCTTTACCTTTAAAAATGCTGCCGTTTTCTAAAATCAAATATCGATTCATAGCAAATTTTTCTCCCTTTCCGATAGTTTACATTCAAAGCGGTTTTTTCCCATATGGCTTGGAATAGAAGTCGGATATTCTCCGCTAAAGCAAGCTTTACAGTAACCATGAACCGCATCATCATCAAAGCCAAGCCTTGTAACATCAGAAAGAGGCAGATAACCTAAGCTGTCCACACCTATATTTTTTGCGATTTCTTCTATGGATTGATTGCAAGCAATCAGTTTTTCCTTAGAATCAATATCGGTACCATAAAAACATGGGTTTAAAAAAGGAGGCGCGGACACACGCATATGCACTTCTTTTGCACCTGCTTGTCTAAGCAAATTTACAATTTGTCCGCTTGTGGTTCCTCTGACAATAGAATCATCTACCATAATGACCCGCTTATCTTTTACCGTTTCTGCAATAGTACTTAGCTTTATTTTTACTTTATCCACTCTGTCATCCTGACCGGGTGAAATAAAGGTTCTGCCAATATATTTATTCTTAATAAATCCTATTCCGTAAGGAATTCCAGATTCGATTGAATATCCTAAAGCGGCATCCAACCCTGAATCCGGCACTCCCACAACCACATCGGCATCTACAGGATGGGCTTTGGCAAGAAATGACCCCGCCCGAAGCCGCGCCTTGTGAATAGATATGCCGTCGATTACAGAATCGGGACGGGCAAAATATATAGTTTCAAATACACAAAGCGTATGATCACATGTTCCACAATGCTTAGTTATGGAACGAATATTATTTTTTTCAAATATAAGGATTTCGCCCGGAGCAATATCTCTTATAAAGGTAGCCCCAACTGCGCTCAAAGCACAGCTTTCTGATGCTATTATATAGCTGCCGTCTTTGCAGCGGCCATAGCACAGCGGACGAAAACCATGAGGATCACGGACTGCAATCAGCTTTGAGGGCGACATAATTACCAAAGAATATGCGCCTTCTAACTTATTCATAGCCAGGCTTACTGCATCTTCAATTGAAGGAGCATTAATTCGTTCTTTTGTAATTATATAGGCAATTGTTTCAGTATCGCTTGTGGTGTGAAAAATAGCGCCTGACATTTCAAGCCCGCAGCGAAGTTCATACGAATTTGTAAGGTTACCATTATGAGCTAGTGCAATATGACCTTTCAAATGATTTACTTCAATAGGCTGACAATTGTTTCGATTAGTGCCTCCGGTTGTTCCATAGCGCACATGACCTACAGCCATGGCACCTTGAGGTAACTTAGATAAAACATCACCGGAAAAAACATCATTAACCAGTCCCATATCCTTATGGGAAGCGAAAACTCCGTCATCATTTACCACGATGCCGCAGCTTTCCTGACCGCGATGCTGCAATGCAAATAGTCCATAATATACTATCTTGGCAACATTTTTAAATTCTGGGCTAAAAACGCCAAAAACGCCGCATTCCTCTCTTAATTCACTCATGCTTAACCCTGAAACACCCTTTTCATCATCTCGGCATACGCACCTTCTACATTTCCCATATCACGGCGGAAACGGTCTTTGTCCAGCTTTTCATGAGTTTTAGCATCCCAGAAGCGACAGGTATCAGGTGAAATTTCATCAGCAAGTATAATAGTTCCATCTGCTGTTTTGCCAAACTCCAACTTAAAGTCAATAAGGTCTACACCTATATTTTTAAAGAAGTCAATAAGCAGATCATCAATGCGGAACGCATAGTCGGTGATTGTCTCCACTTCTTGCTTTGTTGCATATCCTGCGGCAAGTATATGATAATCGTTAACCATAGGATCGCCTAACTCATCATCTTTATAGCTGAATTCTAAGACCTTACATTTTAACGGCGTTCCTTCTTCAATGCCAAGACGCTTCGAGAAAGAGCCTGCGGCTACATTTCTTATTATTACTTCAAGAGGAACAATGTGAACCTTTTTTACCAAGGTTTCTCTATCGCTAAGTTCTTGAGCAAAATGAGTGGGGATACCGCTTCTTTCTAACATTTGCATGAGATAATTAGACATTTTGTTGTTTACAATGCCTTTACCTTCAATAGTCCCTTTTTTCAAGCCATTAAAAGCAGTAGCATCATCTTTATAAGAAACAATACAAAGATTTGGATCATCTGTTGCAAATACTTTCTTGGCCTTTCCTTCATATAATTGTTCTGCTTTTTTCATATCGGCACTCCTTACTGTATTTCAAAATATTTATCTCTTTCTGCTCCAACAGAAACATACTGTATCTGACATTTTACCTTACTTTGAATAAAGGTAATATAATTTTTTGCCTGTATGGGCAAGCTATCAAAACTCTTACATCCGGAAATATCGCATTTCCATCCGTCCAAATACTCGTAAACCGGTTTTGCATTATCCAGTTCTTTTCCAGCGGGGAATTTTTCGGTCTTTACACCGTTAACCTCGTATGCAACGCATACGGGAATTTTATCATAGCAGGAGAGCACGTCCATTTTTGTAAGAGCCAGAGAAGTTGCGCCCTGAAGCATAACACCATATTTTGAAGCAGCTACATCAAAACCACCAACTCTTCTGGGTCTGCCTGTTGCTGCACCATATTCTCCGCCTGCTTCCCTCAGAACTTCTGCTTCCTCCCCAAACATTTCACATGTAAAGGGACCTTCTCCAACACAGCTGGAATATGCCTTCATAATACCAATTACGTTATCTAATTTCATTCCGGGAACTCCGGCACCTATCGGCCCATATGATGCAATGGTCGAAGAGGATGAAGTATAAGGATAAATACCAAAGTCAATATCCCTTAATGCGCCAAGCTGAGCTTCAAACATTATGTCTTTTCCCTGCTCATTTGCCTCAGTAAGCAATTCGCCTGTATCACAGATATAGTCAACAAACGGCAAGCCGTAGTCTTCAAGCCACTTAATCATTTCTTCGGCAGAAATAGCTTCATGGCCGTATCCGTTTTTAACCGTCAGGTTTTTCCATTCCATAATAGAGGGCATTTTCTTCTTTACTTCATCAAAATGGAGCAGGTCTCCCATACGAAATGCTTTTTTCATATATTTATCCGCATACACAGGAGCAATTCCACGACGAGTAGAGCCAAATTTAGCATCTCCAAGCCTGTCCTCTTCCAATTCGTCAAGTAGCTTATGATATGGCATACAAATAGTTGCCCTATCACTGATTTTTAAGTTTTGGGGCGTTACTTTAATGCCGCCTTCTCTGAGCTTAGCTATTTCCTTGGTCAGATGCTCCAAATCGATTACCATGCCGTTTCCCATAACATTTATGGTATTTTCACGTAAAATGCCGGAGGGGAGCAGATTTAAAACAAATTTACCTTTATCGTTAATTACTGTATGTCCTGCATTATTGCCGCCCTGATAACGGGCAACCACACCATATTTTTCAGAAAGCAAATCTACCATACGGCCTTTACCTTCATCGCCCCAGTTAATGCCTACAATTGATGTTAACATTACAAAAGTCCTCCCTTAAACATTGATTTCTATATTAATTCCAAGTAAATCCCTATATTTATCTAAAACAGGATTTACATACTCAGATAGAAACTCTTCTGTCTGTTCCTTTGCCATACCTGTAAATTTTTTATAGTCCAAAAGTGATTCCATTTCATCTTTAGTAATATTAAAGGTTTTATCTGAGAGAATTTGTTCAATCAAATTATTTTCTCCCCCATTAAGCTTAATATTCTTAGCACAGGCAACGGAATGTTGTCTGATGGCTTCGTGAAGAGCTTGGCGGTCGCCGCCTTTTTTAACACAATGCATCATAATATTTTCTGTTGCCATAAACGGAAGCTCTTCTTTTAAATGCTTTTCCATAACCTTTGGATAAACACTTCCGCCTTCAATAATATTTATGTAAAGAGACAAAATCGCATCTGCAGCCAAAAATGCTTCAGGTATGGAAATTCGGCGGTTTGCCGAATCGTCCAACGTACGCTCGAACCATTGTGCTGAAGCTGTTATCGCAGGGTTCAAAGAATCAATCATGATATACCTGGAAAGTGAAGCAATTCTTTCACTTCTCATAGGATTTCTCTTATATGCCATAGCGGAAGAACCTATTTGCTTGTCCGCAAAGGGTTCATCAAATTCTTTAAGATGAGAAAGAAGCCTGATATCATTTGAAAACTTTGCCCCACTTTGTGCAATGCCCGAAAGTACAGAAATTATATTATAATCCACTTTTCTTGTATAGGTTTGTCCGGAAACCGGCATAACCTTTGAAAAGTTCATTTTTTCAGCTATCTTCTTTTCTAATGCCTTAACCTTTTCGGTATCACCTTCAAAAAGCTCTAAAAAGCTTGCTCCGGTTCCGGTGGTTCCTTTACATCCTAATAGTTTCAAATTCTGAAGCTGAAATGAAAGCTGTTCCAAATCTATAAGTAAATCCTGAAGCCACAATGTTGCTCTTTTACCCATTGTAGTAGGCTGTGCAGCCTGAAAATGAGTATATGCAAGAGTTGGCAAGGATTTATATTCTTCTGCAAATTTGCCTACAGAAGCTATACAGTTCACAAGCTTTTTCTGTATCAGCTTCATTGCCACACTCATCTGGATAACATCGGTGTTGTCACCAACATAGCATGAGGTCGCTCCCAAATGAATAATGGGCTTAGCTTTAGGGCAAAGATCGGAGAAAGCATAAATATGTGACATAACATCGTGCCTAAGCTCTTTTTCATATTCTTTTACGGCATCATAGTTGATATCATAAATGTGCTCCTTCATTTCATCAATCTGCTCATCAGTGATAGGCAAGCCAAGTTCTTTTTCACTTTCAGCTAAAGCAATCCATAGCTTACGCCAAGTGGAAAATTTAAAATCATCGGAAAAAACAGTTTTCATTTCTTCGCTTGCATATCTGACACAAAGAGGGTTTTCATAACAGTTTCTCATTTGTACCTCCAATTTCATTTGTTCTTATTTATAGGCATTTATCTTAACTTTGCCTTAGCAATATTTTATCTATTCCTGTGAATAAAAAGGAATCAATATCAGCATAGGAAATCCCCATTTTTGCCACGGCCTAAGTTTTCTTATTTTACTTCTAAAGAATCGCCTTTGCTTTTTCTTCATTTTCGCTGCGATTCAAAGCTGCTTTTATCAGTCCTTTAAACAAAGGATGGGCCTTATTTGGACGGCTTTTGAATTCGGGATGGAACTGAACGCCTACATAAAAATCATTATTTGGCAATTCAACTGTTTCTACAATATAATCATCAGGAGAGGTACCGCTGATGCACATACCTGCATTTTGCAATATTTCTCTAAACTCGTTATTAAATTCATATCTGTGGCGATGACGTTCATAAATAAGTTCTGTATCATAGCACATATGCATTTTTGTATTATTTACAACCTTACAGGGATAAGCCCCAAGACGGAGTGTGCCGCCTTTATTGATATCTTTATTTTGGTCCGGCAGGAAATCAATTACCTTATGTTTCGAATTTTCATCAAATTCGCCGGAATTTGCATCACTAAAACCGCATATATGACGGGCAAACTCAATAACGGCAACCTGCATTCCAAGGCAAATTCCAAGATACGGAACATTGTTTTCCCTGCAATATTTCGCAGCTGCAATTTTACCTTCTATACCACGATTACCGAAACCGCCGGGAACAACAATACCATTACAGTTGCCCAGAATATCCTGAGCATTTTCTTCTGTAACTGTTTCCGAATTAATCCATTCAATCTTCACTCTTGTTCCATAGTCATACCCCGCGTGCCTAAGTGCCTCTGCTACAGAAAGATAAGCATCATGAAGCTGTACATATTTGCCTACAATTCCTATAGTTACAAGCTTATCACGATTTTTTATTTTAACCAGCATCTCATTCCAGCCTGAAAGGTCAGGACTGGGTGCATCAATGTGCAGTTCCCTGCAAACTATTTCGGAAAAATTCTTTTTTTCCAGCATAATAGGCGCTTCATAAATTATAGGAACTGTTAAATTCTCAATTACACACTCTTCTTTTACATTACAGAAGAGTGCAATCTTTTTAAATATGGAGTCTTCTAAATTCTGATCGCAGCGCAGCACAATTATATTAGGATTAATACCCATGCCTTGCAATTCTTTTACAGAATGCTGAGTCGGTTTCGATTTATGTTCATTGCTTCCGCAAAGATAAGGAACCAAAGTAACATGAATATATAAGGTATTTTCATGACCAACTTCCAGGCCAACCTGTCTAATGGCCTCTAAAAAAGGCTGGCTTTCAATATCGCCGGTGGTACCACCAATTTCAGTGATAACAACATCGGCGTTTGTTTTTTTGCCAACCCTATAAATAAAGTCTTTTATTTCGCTTGTAATGTGTGGGATAACCTGAACAGTTTCCCCAAGATATTCGCCACGACGTTCCTTGTTAAGTACATTCCAATAAACCTTTCCTGTCGTAAGATTAGAGTATCTGTTTAAGTCTTCATCAATAAATCTTTCATAGTGACCAAGGTCAAGGTCCGTTTCAGCACCATCCTCTGTAACATATACTTCACCGTGCTGATAGGGACTCATAGTGCCTGGGTCGACATTTATATAAGGGTCAAGCTTTTGAGCTGCAACCTTTAGACCTCTAGCCTTTAAAAGTCTTCCTAATGATGCTGCCGTTATTCCTTTTCCAAGACCGGAAACAACACCTCCGGTAACAAATATATACTTAGTCATCGTAATCTTCTCCTTAATGATCATAGGTTCTTATAATGTTTTCAGCTATTTCTTTTTTCTTCACGCATCGGTCCATTGCCTGCTTCTCTATATATCGGTGAGCTTCCGGCTCACTCATTTTCAGTTGGTCTACTAAAATCCATTTCGCTCGGTTTATGATTCGGATTTCATCCATTTTGCCTTTTAAGTCTATGGCTTCTTTCTCCATAGTCCGTATTTTAACTTGCATGGCACTGAGCATTTTTACCGCATTGTAAACCGACTGTCTGGAAGTAGGCTTTGGCAATGTAATAATGCCGGAGTCTTCAACCTTATAAGAAACTTGCTCGTACATATCATTCTTAACTAAAAGCAAGATTCCAACATTGTGCTGCATAGAAATATCAATAGCTGACTGTATGCCAAATTCATCTTCAAGTGGTGTATTAATAATAATAATATCAAAATGAGTGCTTACCAAAAGGCGTTTTGCTTCCCCCATTGTAGAAACAGAGACGATAGGTGTAAATTGATCATTTGTAAAGGTTTCATTCAAAAGTTCCGCCATTTTTTCAAACTTTGACACCACAAGAATGCGATAAGGATCTTTTTCCGTCGGCATTTATCACCTCTCCTTTCTGCATAATAAACAGCAGTTATTTATTGCTATATGCTTCTAAATAGGCTGCCGGAAGAATATTCTTTACAAATGCACTTTGCATGGCCTTTGTAATGGCATCTTCTAATGTAACCGGAAGTGATTCAAGCTTATCTGTAATACTTTTATCTGCTTTGTATAAATTAATATTCAGTGCTTCCGGTATATGAAGCTTTCTTTCAATACCATCAAGCCCAGCATAAATCAAGAGTGCAAACGCCAGATAAGGGTTTGCGGTAGGATCCGGGGAACGTAGCTCAATTCGTTTATCCCCGTTCTTGACAGCCGGAATACGAATCAATTGCGAACGATTTTCATGTGACCAGGTAACATATTTCGGAGCTTTTTTCTCACCAAGTCTCTTATAAGACTGTTCTGTAGGATTTAAAAATAAAGTTATTTCTTTAATGTGCTCCATAATGCCGGCCATGAACGGCTGGGTACAATCCTTGCCTTTTTCACAATCCAAAGACATATTAATATGCATTCCGCTACCTGATTGATCTTTAAGGGGTTTTGGTGAAAAGTCTGCATTTAATCCGTTTCGCATAGCAACTGTTTTCACAACCCATTTAAAGGTGGCCGTATTATCCGCGGCAGACAAAGCGTCACTATAGTGAAAATCAATTTCATTCTGCCCCGGCCCCTCTTCATGATGTGAAGCTTCCGGTTGAATTCCCATATCAATCAAAGTAAAACATATTTCACGACGCACATTTTCGCCGCTGTCTTCCGGCGCTATGTCCATATATCCTGCGTTGTCAAAAGGCAGCGTTGTTGCATTGCCGCTTTCATCGGTTTTAAACAAATAAAATTCCATTTCAGGTCCAAAATTTACGGAAACTCCCTTTTCTTTTGCAGCCTTAATGGCATTTTTCAAAATTAAGCGGCTGTCCTTCTCAAAAAGTGAACCGTCAGGATACCTGATATCACAATACATTCTCACCACTCTGCCATGTATAGGCCTCCAAGGCAGAATTGAAAGCGTGGATGGATCAGGATGCAAAAACAAATCACTCTTAACCTCGTCTCCAAAGCCTGCCACAGCCGAAGCATCAAAGGAAATACCATCTATAAATGCACGCTTAAGTTCATCCGGCATGATAGAAATGTTTTTTTGCTTTCCGAATACGTCGAAAAATGCAAGCCGTATAAACTTCACGTCTTCTTGTTCTACAAAAGTTAGCACCTCGTCATATGAATACATAGGCTAAACCTCCTGTAATCCTGTATTTTTTTGTTAAATTGCATATACTCAAAAACGAAAGCGTTCATCCGAAGGATAACTTTCCCCTTTAAGATGAACGCCATTGCCCTAATAAATTACCAATATTAACAACTAATACTATACAAGAAAATCAATTATTTGTCAAGCTGCTTTAGAAACATTTTGGAAAATATCCAAAAAAAGTGTTGACAAGACAAGATTCATGAAATATAATGGCTATATAAATGGCAATGGTGTCGCAGGTAAAGGTATCTGTGGTACCGTTTTTTGTTAAACATGCATTAGGAACTGCATTCCTAATATCCCTAAAAAAATGCAACGGCAAAGGCGTCGTGAATTGTTTACGATACCCTTGTCGTTTTTTATTTTAAAGCAAAAAGGAGATAGAACAATGAATACATTTTCAGAGTTGTTTGGCTCATGCGTTTTTGATGAATCAACTATGAAAGAGCGTCTGCCTAAGGAGACCTTTAAACAGCTGCAGCGTACTATACAAAACGGAAGAAGTTTAGATAGCAACATTGCTAACGTAGTAGCTAATGCTATGAAGGATTGGGCCATTGAAAAAGGTGCAACTCATTACACCCACTGGTTCCAGCCTATGACAGGTATTACCGCTGAAAAACACGATAGTTTTATTTCACCTACAGCTGACGGTAAAGTAATTGCAGAGTTCTCCGGCAAAGAATTGATACAAGGAGAACCTGACGCTTCATCTTTCACATCAGGCGGACTTCGTGCAACATTTGAAGCACGTGGCTATACAGCATGGGATCCTACATCTTATGCCTTTTTAAAGAATGGCGTTCTTTGCATTCCTACTGCTTTTTGTTCTTACGGCGGTCACGCTCTTGATAAAAAGACCCCGTTGCTTCGCAGCATGGAAGCAATAAACAGGCAAGCAATGCGTATTTTGAAACTCTTTGGCAATGATGACGTTACATCGGTTAAAACAACCGTAGGTCCGGAACAAGAGTATTTTCTTATCGATAAAAAATATTACGAACAAAGAAAAGACCTTATTTATACAGGCAGAACCTTATTTGGTGCTAAAGCTCCTAAGGGTCAAGAGCTTGAAGATCATTATTTTGGTACTATCAAATCCCGTGTTCAGGCTTACATGAATGAGCTGAACGAAGAGCTTTGGAAGCTGGGAATTCTTGCAAAAACCGAACATAATGAAGTTGCTCCCGCACAGCATGAGCTGGCACCGATTTTTACCACAACCAATATCTCTACAGATCATAACCAACTGACAATGGAGTTAATGCAGAGAATTGCAAAGAAGCATGGTCTTGTATGCCTTCTTCATGAAAAGCCCTTTGCCGGTGTTAACGGCAGCGGCAAGCACAATAACTGGTCAATTTCCACCAATACCGGTGTAAACCTTTTGGAACCCGGTGAAACACCTTATGAAAATGCACAATTTCTTCTGTTCCTTTGTGCGGTAATTAAGGCAGTTGATGAATATCAGGATTTACTTCGTATTTCCGCCTCATCAGCAGGAAACGACCACCGTCTTGGCGCTAACGAAGCACCTCCGGCTGTAGTTTCTATTTTCCTCGGCACTCAGCTTACCGAAATATTAGAAGCTTTAGAAAGCGATGCTTCTTACGATGCAAAAGAAAAAGAACTCATGAGGATCGGTGTTCATGTACTTCCGAAATTCCCCAAGGATGCTACAGACCGTAACCGTACTTCGCCTTTTGCATTTACCGGTAATAAGTTTGAATTCCGTATGCTTGGCTCTTCTGCTTCAATTTCAGGTCCTAATATTGTTTTAAATACTGCAGTAGCAGAGGAACTTAAACAATTTGCTGACATTTTGGAATCTGCAAAGGATTTTGAATTGTCTTTGCATGATATTATTCAAGATACAATTAAAAAGCATAAGAGAATTATATTCAACGGCAATGGTTATGACGATGCTTGGATTTGCGAGGCTGAAAAGAGAGGTCTTCTCAATTTGAAGACCACACCTGATGCTCTCACATATTACCTCAATAAGAAAAACATAGATTTATTTACTTCTCATAAGGTTCTCAGCGAAGATGAAATGTGCTCTCGTTATGAGATTTTAATGGATAACTATATAAAAGTTATAAATATAGAAGCACTTACTATGGTGGATATGGTTAGAAAAGATATTCTTCCCGCTGCAAGCAGATATACAAAAGAGCTTACAGATACAGCTCTTGCAAAGAAAGCTTTAGGCGATGATATTAATGCTTCTTATGAATTAGAGTCTGCAAAGCAAGTATCACACTTAACCAGTTCTATCTTTGAGCACGTAAAAGCACTGGAAAAAGCATTAATGAATGCAAAAGAAGTTACAGACCTTGAAAAATTAGCTTTCTATTATAAGGATTATATCTTTACAGCAATGATATCTCTTCGTGCTGTTACAGACGAACTGGAAGGTATTACAGCAGAGGATGTATGGCCTTATCCTTCCTATGGTGAATTGTTATTTGGTATCCTTTAATATAAAATAGCGTTGATAAAGAGAAGTAGCACAGAAGTTCTGTTTTTAAGCGAGTATGGGATGGTGGGAGCCATATACAAGTATCTGTGTGAATAACACTTTGGAGCTGCAATCTGAAAAGCATTACTGCTTAGTAGGTGAGCCGTGAGCCGAGCGAAAATCGGCAGCTTTTTTAAAAAGCAAAAGTAAAATAAGTAGGTGGCACCGTGAGTCACAGCACTCACCCTATCATAGAGCTGAAACATTTGGAGGTATTCTTATGTGTTCTATTATGGGTTACTGTGTAAACGGTGCCGCCTTTGACGTTTTTAAACAGGCTCTCAGTCGTACATCTTCCCGCGGTCCAGATGATACGAAAACTGTAGATACCGGTAATGGATTTCTTGGGTTTAACCGGCTTTCTATTATGGGGCTTACCGAGGAAGGTATGCAGCCTTTTTCATTAGATGGTGATTATGCCGTATGCAACGGCGAAATATATGGTTTCAGACCACTTAAAGAAGATTTAATAAAAAAGGGATATAAATTTAAAAGTGACAGCGACTGCGAAATTTTATTGCCGATGTACCGTGAATATGGTGTGTCTATGTTCAATATGTTGGATGCGGAATATGCACTTATAATTTATGACAGCAAAACCAAATCATATATAGCTGCAAGAGATCCCATTGGTATCCGTCCCCTGTTCTACGGCTATGACGAGAATGGTGCAATCATATTTGCCAGCGAAGCAAAAAATCTTTTAGGTTTAACAGGTAAAATTATGCCCTTTCCTCCCGGCTATTATTATAAAGACGGGGAATTTATTTGCTATCGTGATATGACTAAAGTAAAAGCAGTCTGCCATGATGATATCGAAGTAATATGTAAAAACATTCACGATAAGCTGGTAAAAGGCGTTGAAAAAAGACTTGATGCTGATGCACCGGTAGGCTTTTTGCTTAGCGGAGGATTAGATTCCTCTCTTGTATGCGCCATTTCTGCAAAATTATTAAATAAGCCTATATGCACCTTTGCCATTGGTATGAGCGAGGATGCAATAGACCTTAAATATGCTAAGGAAGTTGCTGATTATATAGGCAGCGACCACCAGGAAATCATTATAACAAAAGAAGACGTACTTGGGGCTCTTGATACTGTCATTGAGCTTCTTGCAACTTATGATATTACAACAATTCGTGCCTCTATTGGTATGTATTTAATATGCAAAGCCATTCATGAGCAAACAAATGTAAGGGTGCTTCTGACAGGTGAAATATCCGATGAGCTCTTCGGATATAAATACACCGACTATGCTCCCTCTGCCAAAGAATTTCAGGATGAGTCAGCTAAACGCATACGTGAACTTTATATGTATGATGTTCTTCGTGCCGATCGTTGCATCAGCACAAACTCTTTGGAAGCTCGGGTACCCTTCGGAGATATTGATTTTGTGGAATATGTGATGAGTATGGACCCTTCTATAAAAATGAACACATATGGCAAAGGAAAATACTTGCTTCGCCATGCTTTTGAAGGTGATTACTTACCCCATTCAATATTAATGCGTGAGAAAGCTGCTTTTTCCGATGCGGTAGGACATTCCATGGTAGATTACCTAAAAGAATATGCAGAAGCTAAATACAGTGATGAAGACTTTTTAAAGGAATGCAAGAAATATACATACGCAGCTCCTTTTACAAAAGAATCACTCCTGTATCGTGAAATATTTGAAAAGCATTATAAAAGCCAATCACATATGATTGTAGATTTTTGGATGCCGAATAAATCATGGGAAGGCTGCAATGTAAATGATCCTTCTGCAAGAGTTCTTGCAAATTATGGTGACAGCGGCAAATAAACCAGAAAGGACAAAACTATGACACAGAAAAATCAAACCCTTTATGATCCCAGTTTTGAGCATGATGCCTGCGGAATTGGTGCGGTTGTAAATATAGACGGCCATCAAAGTTACAAGGTTGTCGACAGCGCACTTCATATTGTTGAAAAATTGGAGCACCGTGCCGGTAAGGATGCAACCGGTGAAGTCGGCGACGGTGTAGGTATCTTATTGCAAATTTCACACAAATTTTTCAGCAAGATTACTAAGGCACAAGGCTTTTCTATTGGGGCTGAAAGAGATTACGGTGTCGGTATGTTTTTCTTACCACAAGACACATTAAAAAGGAATCAAGCAATAAAAACATTTGAGTTTATTGTGAAAAAGAATGACCTAAAGCTGCTTGGTTGGCGTAAGGTCCCTGTTTCCAGTGAGATTCTCGGAAAGCGTGCAAAGGATTGTATGCCTTGTATAATGCAGTGTTTTATTGCAAGACCGGATAATTGTGAAAAAGGTCTGGATTTCGACCGTAAGCTTTATATTCTCAGACGTGAGTTTGAAAAAAGCTGTGATAACACCTATGTGGTATCTCTTTCCTCCAGAACTATTGTATATAAAGGAATGTTCCTCGTAGGGCAGCTTCGTGCTTTTTATCTTGATCTGCAAGATGAGGATTATGTGAGTGCCATAGCTTTAGTGCATTCTCGTTTTTCTACTAATACAAACCCCAGTTGGGAAAGAGCGCATCCCAACCGTTATATTCTTCATAACGGAGAAATAAATACAATTCGCGGTAATATCGGAAGAATGCTTGCCCGTGAAGAAACCATGCACTCTGCATGTCTTAATGAAGATATGGAAAAGGTTCTTCCAGTTGTCAATGTCGAGGGCAGTGACTCTGCCATGCTGGATAATACCTTAGAATTTCTTTACATGAACGGGATGAGTTTGCCTCTTGCCGTTATGATAACTATTCCTGAACCATGGAAGCATAATAGGTATATGTCCCGTGAAAAGAAAGATTTTTACCATTACTATGCAACTATGATGGAACCCTGGGATGGTCCGGCAGCAATTCTTTTTTCAGACGGCGATACTGTAGGTGCTGTTCTTGACCGTAATGGTCTCAGACCATCTCGTTATTATGTTACTGATGACGGAACCTTGATCCTTTCCTCGGAAGTTGGAGTTTTGGATGTTCCCTCAGAGCATATCGTAAAAAAATCCCGTTTACAACCCGGCAAGATTTTACTTGTCGACACAACAAAGAAAAAGATAATTTCCGATGAGGAATGTAAGGGATATTATTCCACCAAAAGACCTTACGGTGAATGGCTTGACCGTAATCTTGTAAGGCTTAAAGATGTTTTTATTCCAAATAAGAAAGTCGAAACCTTCAATCAAGAAGATAGAGATAAAATGTATAAGGTATTCGGATATACTTACGAGGATGTAAAAAGCAGCATTTTGCCAATGGCTAAAAATGGAGTTGAAGCAACTGCTTCTATGGGCACGGATATTCCACTGGCAGTTCTTTCTGAAAAGCATCAGTCATTGTTCCATTATTTTAAACAGCTGTTTGCTCAAGTAACCAATCCTCCCATTGACTCACTGAGGGAAGAAATAGTAACTGATACTACTGTTTATATTGGTTCGGACGGTAATCTTTTGGATGAAAAAAGCGAAAACTGTTCCGTTTTGGAAGTAGAGAACCCTATTTTAACGGGTGTTGATTTAATTAAAATAAAAGCCCTAAACAAGCCCGGCTTTAGAAGCACTACAGTTTCACTGCTTTACTATAAAAACAGCTCACTTGAAAAAGCTCTGGAGCAATTGTTTTTAAACTGTGATAAAGCTTATGAAAAAGGTTCTAATATTATCATCTTGTCAGACAGAGGAGTAGATGAAACTCATGTGGCAATTCCTTCTCTCCTTGCTGTATCTGCTATAGAACAACATTTAATTCGTGCTAAGAAGCGTACTGCGGTATCCATTATTTTGGAAAGCGCCGAGCCCAGAGATGTACATCAATTTGCTACTATCCTCGGCTATGGTGCCAGAGCTATTAATCCTTACCTTGCTCACGAGTGTATTGGTGAGCTAATTGATAAAAAAATGCTTGATAAGGATTTTAACACCGCAATTATCGATTATAATGAAGCTATACTTCATGGAATAGTAAAGATAGCAGCCAAAATGGGAATTTCAACTCTGCAATCCTATCAGTCATCACAAATATTTGAGGCTGTGGGTATTTGCAAAGATGTTATTGACAAATACTTTACAAATACAGTAAGCCGTGTTGGCGGTATAGGTCTTGATGAAATTGCACAGGGTGTAGCTTTCCGTCATGATCATGCCTTTGATCCTCTTGGTCTTGGCGTTGACACCACACTTGACAGTACAGGATTCCATGCACTGAGACGAGGCGAAGATAAAGAAGACCATCTTTATAATCCCGATATAATAATTTCGCTTCAACAGGCAACGCAAAATGGGGACTATAATAGATTTAAGGAATACTCCGCCATAGTAGATGATGTAAGAAAACCTCATACTCTGCGTGGTCTTTTAAGCTTTAAGTTTTCGGATGATGGTGGTATTCCAATTGAAGAAGTTGAAAGTGTAAATGAAATAGTAAAGCGCTTTAAAACAGGAGCTATGTCTTATGGCTCGATTTCCGAGGAAGCACATGAATGTATGGCTATTGCCATGAATAGGCTTGGAGGAAAGTCTAATTCAGGCGAAGGCGGTGAAAAGCCTGAAAGGTTGGGTACTGAAAAGAACAGTGCCATAAAGCAGGTTGCATCAGGGCGTTTCGGTGTTACCAGTGAATATTTATTAAGTGCAAAGGAAATTCAAATTAAAATGGCACAGGGTGCAAAACCCGGAGAAGGTGGTCACCTTCCCGGTAAAAAGGTTTATCCTTGGATTGCAAAAACACGTTACTCCACACCCGGTGTTGCTTTGATTTCACCTCCTCCCCACCATGACATTTATTCTATCGAGGATTTGGCGCAGCTTATTTACGACCTTAAAAATGCTAACCGCAAGGCTAACATTTCAGTAAAATTAGTATCTGAAGCAGGTGTTGGAACAATTGCTGCCGGTGTAGCAAAAGCAGGTGCTCAGGTTGTACTGATCTCAGGTTACGACGGAGGTACAGGTGCTGCTCCTCAGAGTTCTATCCACCATGCAGGGCTTCCTTGGGAACTTGGTCTTGCGGAAGCACATCAGACACTGATACAAAATGGACTTCGCAGCCGCGTTAGACTTGAAACCGACGGTAAACTGATGAGTGGCCGTGATGTTGCCATTGCTGCATTACTCGGCGCAGAAGAGTTTGGGTTTGCTACTGCTCCATTAGTATCTATGGGATGCATGATGATGCGTGTATGTAACCTTGATACCTGTCCGGTAGGTATTGCCACACAAAGTCAGTGTTTGCGCGGCCGCTTTAAAGGAAAGCCCGAATCTGTAATGAATTTCATGACTTTCATTGCAGAGGAACTTCGTGAAATTATGGCTAAGCTTGGTTTTCATACCGTTGAAGAAATGGTAGGAAGAACTGATTATCTTTGCTTAAAGGAAAAGCAAGTAACTAAGCGTGCCGAAACAGTAGATATGAGTCAAATTATAAACCCTGTATATTGTAAAGCAGAAAACATTCATTTTAATCCGGCTGATGCCTTTGATTTTGAGCTTGAAAAAACTATGGATGAGGCTGTTTTATTAAAGAAATTTGCACAAGCCCTTAAAACCGGTGCAAAGCACAGTGAGGCCATTGAAGTTTCCAGCACAAACCGTACTCTTGGTACTATTCTCGGCTCCGAAGTAACCAAAAAATTTGGCAGTTCTCTTGCTGATGACACTTTTACGGTAAAATGTATCGGCGGTGGCGGTCAATCCTTTGGTGCATTTATTCCCAAAGGGCTTACCCTTTCCCTTGAAGGTGATGCCAACGATTACTTTGGTAAGGGTCTTTCAGGCGGCAAGCTTGTTGTATATCCTCCAAAGAACAGATCCTTTGTAGCCGAAGAAAACATTATTATAGGTAATGTTGCTCTCTATGGTGCTACTTCCGGAGAGGTATATGTAAATGGTATTGCCGGAGAACGTTTCTGCGTTCGTAATTCAGGAGCCATTGCTGTTGTGGAAGGCTGTGGTGACCACGGTCTGGAATACATGACAGGCGGTCGTGCGGTCATACTTGGCAAAACAGGTAAAAACCTTGCTGCCGGCATGAGCGGAGGAATTGCTTATGTTTTGGATACAGAACATAATTTGTATCGGAGATTAAATAAAGAACTTGTTTCAATGGAAGATCTGACAGAGAAGCAGGATATTGATGAATTGAAATGCATTATACAAAAGCATAGTGAAGCTACCGGCTCTGCCGTTGGTAAAAATATTTTAGAACATTTTGATGAATATTTGTCTTCATTCAAAAAGATTGTACCAAAGGATTATTATCGTATGCTTTGTAAGATAAGAAAGTTTGAAGAAAAGGGATTGTCCCACGACGATGCTGCACTTGAAGCATTTTATGCTGTTCAAAAAGGATAGGAGGATGAGATAATGGGAAAAATAACCGGATTTTTAGAATATGATAGAAATAATAACGAGTCTTATTCTCCAAAGTTACGTATTAAAAACTTTAATGAATTTCATACACCTCTTTCTGTTAGTGAAAGGCAAGAACAGGGTGCCAGATGCATGAATTGTGGTGTTCCCTTATGTCAATCTGCCATTAAATTAAAAGGTATGGTAACCGGTTGCCCACTCCATAATCTCATTCCTGAATGGAATGATTGTATTTATACCGGTAACTATACACATGCATTGTCAAGATTACTAAAAACAAGCAGTTTCCCCGAATTTACCGGCAGAGTTTGCCCAGCACTTTGTGAAAAAGCTTGTATCTGTGGTCTAAATGGGGATCCGGTAACTGTTAGAGAAAATGAATTATTTATTATTGAAACGGCTTTTGCAGAGGGAGATATGACACCCAGACCTCCCTATGTGCGTACTGATAAGCAAATCGCTGTCATAGGCAGCGGCCCTTCAGGTCTTGCAGTTGCAGATAAGCTCAACAAACGTGGACATAATGTAACTGTGTTTGAAAAATCTGACCGTATCGGCGGCTTGCTTATGTACGGAATTCCTAATATGAAGCTTGAAAAGCACATTATTGACCGCCGTGTAGAGCTAATGAAAGCAGAGGGCGTTATCTTTATTACAAGTGCGGACATCGGTAATACCATTCCCGCTGAAGAAATTCTTGATAAATTTGATGCTGTTGCTCTTTGCTGCGGTGCAAAACAGCCAAGAGATTTAAAGGTTATAAACAGAGAGGCTTCCGGAGTATACTTTGCAGTTGACTTCTTAACTTCCACAACTAAAAGTCTTTTAGATAATGAGCTGAAAGAAGGTTCCTATATTTCAGCAAAAGATAAGAATGTCATTATTGTTGGCGGCGGCGACACAGGAAATGACTGTGTAGGTACCTGTATACGCCACGGCTGTAAGTCAGTAACACAAATTGAAATGCTGCCAAAGGCTCCTGATACCAGAAGTTCTGACAATCCCTGGCCGGAATGGCCAAAAATTTGTAAAACGGATTATGGTCAGGAAGAATATATTGCAAATTATGGTTCCGACCCCCGTATTTATGAAACAACAGTAAAAGAACTGATTTCCGAAGACGGAAAGTTGTCAGCGGTAAAAACAGTAGAAGTAGCTTTTAAGGATGGTAAACTTTCAGAGGTAGAAGGTTCTGAAAAACTATTAAAAGCAGATATGCTTCTTATTGCCGCAGGATTTATCGGATGCGAAAATTATGTTACAAACGCCTTTGGTGTTGAGTTAACAGCAAGAAATGTTGTATCAAGTCCGGAAGGAACATATAAAACCAATGTAGATAAAGTATTTACAGCGGGAGATATGCACCGCGGTCAATCCCTTGTTGTTTGGGCAATTGCAGAAGGCAGAGCTTGCGCAAAGGAAATTGACGAATACCTTATGGGCTATACGAATATGGAATAATAAAAACAGCACTGCTTAAATCGGGTTTAAGCAGTGCTGTTTTACTTGTAAGGCTTTCATGCCTGCAATTTAAGAAAACGCCCTTAAAATGCCCTTGTAATTCTAATTTTAAACAACTTGTATAACTACTATTAGACCTGTCCGCTAATCCAGTCGCGAGCGGATTATTGAGGATTTTTTCTGTCGGTTGGTGTAGATGTGTTCTGCCAACACTTCGTGCATTGGCGGGGTCCTAAACGGGCGACGCGTTGGAAAAAGACAAATTCTCGCAGATTTCTCGCAGATTTTTGTCTTGCGCTGCAAGATAAAAAATCTTGCTTACATCTCGCTTTGCGAGACAGAAAATCTTGCTTATGCTGCCATGAATAGGTTAGCAGGCAATCTAACTATGATAAGATTAAACTATATAAAAGTTATAAAATTGTATTGATATACATGTGGACTAAAAAATAGAAAACCAAAATTCAATGTGATATAATAACTTTACCGTGAGCGAAGCGAAGCGGAAAGTTATTTCCTATGTTAAAAAGTAAATTACGGAGTAATTTATGATATAAAACTATACACAAAAAGGAATTTAATTTTCTATGAATATACCATTGACAAATTGAGCTAAAAATGCTATAATACATTTCGTGACTTAATACGGAGAGGTGTCCGAGTGGTTTAAGGAGCTAGTCTTGAAAACTAGTGATCCGAAAGGACCGTGGGTTCGAATCCCACCTTCTCCGCCATACGACTACTCTTAAATTTAATATAGATTTTCATTGCTACGCAATGCTTGTGGAGAAGTACTCAAGTAGGTCGAAGAGGCGCCCCTGCTAAGGGTGTAGGTCGGGAAACCGGCGCGAGAGTTCGAATCTCTCCTTCTCCGCCACCCATATGCACAATTGCATATGAGAAAAACCACGGCTATTAAGCCGTGGTTTTTTGTTGCAAAAAAATAAAAGTCATTGCCGCCTGCAACATGAATGCGAGGTGCGAAAATATGCAAAGAAAAATCGTTTATGATATTACACCGCCCAAAATAGCAACCGCTGACCAATGGGCAAAATAACCAATAGAAAGTTCGTGTGATAAATTGTTGAGGCATTTGTTTAAAATGATATCATTAGATCTCATTAAGCTCAAAGTTTGTCAACTGAGAGGAAATGATACAAGGGAAATGATTTTGCAGATTATTGCGGCAAATGTAAAATAATTTGTTAAAGGCAGTTGCATATACAGATTTTTGCACACCTCTATATGTTACAATAATAGAAAATTATTTTAGGAGATGTGTGGAATGAAAAAAATGTTCATGGTTTTATGTGTAGCAATGGCGCTTTTAACGGCGTGTTCGGTGCAAAATGATTTGATTTCCGCTATAAAAAACGGTGACGAAAAAGCCGTAGTCACAGCAATTGAAAAGAACGCTGATGTGAATTTGGCTGATACAGATGGCAATGTGCCAATTATTATTGCGGTAGAAAAAGGAAATGTTGAGCTTGTTAAGTTGCTTTTGAAAAATGGTGCAAACCCAAATGTTCTTAGTGCAAACGGGCGAGAGTTGATTGGAATTTGCTTTGATAAATTTTCTACCAATGACATATTTGAACTCATTAAATTAGGTATCAAAAAGGACGAAGCAGAGCTTGTAAAGCTTGCGGAACAATCGAAAAGATATGACTTTTTAACAAAATACTATGCTGATGCAAATAATTTTGAAAATATAATCAAATATGCTGATTTGGCTTTAGAACAAAATAAAGATGATTATTTATCTCTTTGCTTATCCGCAGATGCTTATGTTGTGCGTGCTAAGAACACAGAGGATTTACAGCAAAAAATAAATTATTCTAAAAAGGCACTTGATATTTACAACTCGGCTATTGCAATTAACGAAAACGCTCCAATTTCATCAAAAGAGGTCGCACAAGTTATTTTGACGAGTTCGCAAAAGGAAATTGAAAATATCAGATTAGCGGAAGAAGCAAAAAAAGCCGAAGAAATAAGAAAAACGGCTGAAACTAAGCAACCTCAGGTAGCAAGCACTCAGCCAAATAAAGTAACTCCCCCACCAAAGGCATCACAACCTACAATAACGCAAACAGAACCTAAAGTAGAGAAAACTTGGACATACACTCGTTGGGCAGAGCAGGGAGCGGTTATTACAAAAAATGACCCTAAATCTGCTGTGTTTAGTTATAAAAAGAAGTGCGACGCGTGTGGCAATGTAGAAAACGGGTCAACAACTACTGGCTCATCAGGTGTTAATTCGAGCTTTACTTGTACGAAATGCAAAAACAAGCAGAAAATCGTTATTAAAAGCAAGGTTACATCAGACTGATACAAATTTTTGCTCACCTATACATATTTTCGTATAGGTCATATTTACAAGTTTTGTATAAGGGTGTATAATAAAATAAAAAATGTGGGGGTGCTATAATGGATTATCTGCCTTGGATTATAGGATTTGTTTTATTTATTATCGTAATATCGTTTCTTTCATCACATTTCAACAGAATAAAATGCCCTAACTGCAAAAAAAGAAACTGTCTTGAAATAAAAAGAGAGGAAATATCACGCCAACAAGTTATGTTTGAGGAAGAAGAGATTATTAAACATGTAGAAAGAAAGGACGGATTGTATGGCGGTGCACAAGAAGCATACGCAAAATTGAAATCACAGGTTGGTGCACAAGACAGCACAACCATACGAAAATACAAAGTACCAGGCGAACGGATATATTACAAGGTAACATACAAATGTAACAATTGTAGTGATACCTTTACAGGAAATGTTTATGTGGATAATAGACCTCCTACAGTCAGAGGTTGATTTATCTTACGATATATTCTATGGGGGTTGGATTAGTTATAATAAAGAATATTCAAATAAAAAATAGGAGGTTGCGAAATGGGTAAAGTTTATAGTGGTTCTTCGGGTTGCAATTGTGTGGGGCGGGTAGAAGGCACAAAGATTTATAGCGGTTCTTCAGGTTACAATTGTGTTGGTAGGATAGACGGTGGAAAAGTTTATAGCGGTTCTTCAGGTTACAATTGCGTAGGCAGGGTAGAAAACGGTAAAATATATCGTGGTTCATCTGGCTACACCTGTATAGGCAGGGTAGAAAACGGGAAAGTTTATAGCGGCTCGTCAGGGTATACCTGCGTAGGCAGAGTGGAAGATGGACTGACCAGCGGAGGCGCAGCAGCGTTATTGTTATTATTGTAATAATGGGATTTCTACATATGCCAAGTATGTGTCCCAAAAAACCTTGACAAAAATCTGCACACCTGTGCAGATTTTTGTATATGTAGATATGATATTATATTTGCAAGTCTTGTTATATGGTGTATGATTTCAAGAAATGATACGCAAAGGAGTGCTGGCTCTCATGCTAACGATAGGTCCGTTTTTCTATATTGATGGAAAATTTTTAACTCATAAAATTTCTGTGGAACAAGGCGATGTTCGTGGCGACAGGATTGATAATCCTTATTCCCACGAAAAACTATATGATGATAATTATAGTAGCGGTGATTATATCAATGTGCCACGAGGACGAGTAATTTGGGATAGTGAAAATAACAGGACAATAATTTATATTGATACTTGCATCGAAAAAGTCGATGGAGCAGTTAAGGAAATTGCCAAGGCTTTTGGTTTGACAGATTATTTGGTAGAACACGATGAACACTATGTTTGCCCAAATTGTATGAGAAACATTTGGGAATAAAATAAAAACATGGAGGTAATGAAATGAATATCAGCAACATAAATAATTTGAATGAGCTTTTTATTGCTTGGAAAGAATTTCAAACGAACGATGGTCTATATAATGTATTAAATAAATATTGCCAAAATATCGCACCAAACGCATTTGCAAGCGATGGTATAGTTGATGAT
The DNA here is from genome assembly GCA_030705805.1 of Bacillota bacterium. GTDB lineage: Bacteria > Bacillota > Clostridia > CAKSNL01 > HGM11501 > JAUZPY01. Next base: position 36,347 of record JAUZPY010000008.1, read on the forward strand.
GTTGTGTATAGCAATTGTGGTTTCCATGTTCTTTATGTTATGAGCGAAAGTAATGCAGATGAGTCTGTTAAAGGAGTTGAAAACCAATCTGAATGGGATTTAAATAATGAATTTATAAGTTTTTCAGATGGAGGAAAAGATTGGCCACAGAGGCTTAAAACAAAAATTTGTGAAATGCAAAGAATTATACTCAAAACCGAAACAGGTATAGACGTTGGTATTCGTGAGGCTGCTAAAACTATTGCTGTTATGAATTTGAATAAGCGTGGTGGCGGAAAGCAAATTTCTCGTTCATACTTTGAAGAGTATTTCAAACCATATGTTGAAAAACACACTGATTTTATAAAAAGAGAGGTTGAAATAATAAATCCTGATTTAATTATTTGGTGTGGCACAAATACTTATTCGTTAAAAGGATATGTAGTGCCGGATATATATACAAGAAAAACTTTTCTTATGTGGCATCCATCATATACACGGATTTCAAAAAATCATCCACAATCTAAAAACTGCATCAGCGAAGATGCCACACACAATGCCATAATAAGGAAATATATAGCAGAGTTTGAAATGAGGTATCATAAATACATTAATCGGTACATCAATGTTTAATATAATCGATTGGACAAAGTCGTTGATTTTAGTATAGTATCATTATAAAATGGAGGAATCAATAAATGTATCGGTATTCTGATAATGTGAAGTTTATGCCATACGTCGGAGCTTATTATACCACATCAAATGTAAAAGTGATGTTGCTTGGCGAATCCCACTATGCACATTCAATGGAAGCATATAATAACTTTACGATTGATGTGGTAGAACGTTACATCAAGATGGGCGATAATCCGAAATTTTTCAACGGAATTTTAAGAACATTGTACGGAGAAATAAGTGACCGCGAAGCTCAATTTCAGAATATATGTTTCTATAATTATATTCAAGAGTTTGTAGGAGAACATCACAACGATAAAAAAACTAATAAAATGTGGATTGATGCACAGCCTGCATTTTTAAGTGTTCTTGAAGAATTACAGCCTGATGCGGTTATTTGTTTCGGTAAAACTATGTATAATGAATTGCCCCCTGGTGGAAAAGCGGGAGCAACATATACTGCTGAAGAAACAACTATTCGTTCATGGATATACACAGCAAAAAAAGAAATTCCTATCTTTTGCGTAACCCACCCATCATACATAGGCGGTTTTAATGCAGAGAAGTTTCATAATGTAATTAAAGAAATTCCTGTTTTTCAAAATTTTTTATATGGTGAATAAATATGCTAACTAATAAATCAAACATAATATGCATACTGCAAATATTAAAGGAATATTCGGATGAGGAACATATCTTGCAGATGAAAGACATTATTTCAAAAATGAATAATATTTACGGAATGAGTGTTGACCGAAGAACGGTTTATGGTGCGGTTGAGGCATTGAATTTTTTGGGGTATGATATATCGACATTTGAGG
>JAUZPY010000080.1 GCA_030705805.1 Bacillota bacterium
AAATTAATCCTTAATAAACTTCCAAAAGGGGACGAAAAGCCATTCGCCCCCTTCTCTTATTTAATTTTATTTTGTTTTTGCAGTGCTGCTTTTAGCTGACGTTGAAGAGGCTGAACCGGTTGAGCCGGTTGCTGCGCTCTTTGAAGCGGTTGAACTACTTTTTGATTTGGGAGTTTTTGTTGACTCAACTGCCATCTTGACTCCCTTTATCTTACCTTCATTTTTTACAATCTTATCTTCCTTAACCCAGCCTGCAAGTTCGCTTGCAAATGCTGCTTCGCCGGCTGCAGATTTAATGATTTCTTTGATACCGTTTGTATTCTGATCGTAATAGCTTTGAGAAAGCTCATATCTCTTTATTATATGATAGCCTTGGTAAGAACTGCTTACTTCAACCGGTTCCTTTGTATATTCGCCTACTTTAAGAGCAGCTGCTGCATTCTCAAAGGCAGGGTTTCCAAAGTCGCCGGACTTAAATACATAGCCTTCCGCACCGCCATTTACTTGACCTTGAGCATTTACATCACCGGTATATTCAGCCATAAGCTTTTCGAAGTCTCCGCCTGCATTGAGTTTAGACAAAACTTCAGCAGCTTTTTCTTTTGCGGTTTTCATATCAGCAATCTTTTTACCGTCAACCATTAAGAGGATATGCTTAACCCTCATGTAATTGTCCGTGTAATACTTCTTAGCTTCTTCATCTGTAACACTCTTAGCTTTTGCCAACTTATCAGCTAAAGAAATTGATGTCCACAAATCTCCAAGCTCGGTTTCGGTAATACCAATATCTTTTAAGCCTTCATTAAACTTAGTTTTTGATCCGAGGGAATCAATAATATTGGACTTTGCGCTTGTAATTGTTTCTTTTTCGGTTGCATCAAGAGTTATTCCTTTTTCCTTAGCTTTAAGGGAAACAACTTTAAGTTCAACAACTTTATTATAGATAAGGTCTTTAAGGTCTTCTTCTACAGTCTTTCCGTCCTTTAATTTCTTTTCCCATATGGTTTTGCCTGTTTCAGCTTTTCCTGCTTCAGAAACCAATTTTGTTAAATCCTTGTTAATGTATTTATAGGTAATGGAATCATACATTCCTACATAGGTACCAGCGCTTTCTTTGTCGGCAACACCAAAAGCAATTTCAGCCAGTCCTAAAACATATTTGAATTGACCAATCGGAACTTTTTCACCGTTTACTGTGCCCACGTCAGCAACATACACTACAGTACAACCTGCAAGCATTGAAATCGTAAGCAATAGGCACATTATTGTTGTTAATACTTTCTTCATTGTATACATCCTTCCATTTTATAAAAGTAAATATTTATATCAATATACTATATTATACCATGTTTTTCAAGTATTGTAATATTTTTTTAACAAATTCCAGTGGCTCCCCTTCTTTTATACCTTCCATTTTCAAATGAATACAAGGTCTTCCTGCTGTGCTGAACATTACTTTCCCCTTATATTCACTATTTAATGCTGATATCTTTTCGGGTATATTTTTTACGCTGTTTGTCAAAAAGAACAGCATTTTACCATTCTTTTGACTGATTTCCGATATGCCGTCTTTTGCGGCTTCAGACCTAATAAGCGCAACATCTATAAGTTTTTGAACAGACTGGGGAAGGTCTCCAAACCTATCTTCAAGCTCCTCTTGTACATCATAGCTGTCTGTAAGATTATCAATACCTGCTATTCTCTTATATATCTGTATTCTTAAAACTGAGCTCTTTATATAGTTTTCAGGAATAAAAGCGCTGATATCTAGGTCTACCAGACAATCAATTTTCGTTTCTGGCTTTTCTCCTTTAAGCTCTGCTACAGCTTCATTAAGAAGGCTGCAGTAAACTTCATATCCTACAGAAGCCATAAAGCCTGATTGTTCAGGGCCAAGTACATTTCCCGCACCCCTGAGTTCCAAGTCCCTCATTGCTATTTTAAATCCCGAACCGAACTCGGTAAACTCCTTTATTGCTTTAAGCCTCTTTTCGGCTTTTTCATCCAATACTTTATTTTTCTTATAGGTAAGATAAGCGTAAGCCAGTCTTGATGAACGCCCGACTCTCCCTCTCAGCTGATACAGCTGAGCTAAGCCCATCCTATCTGCATCTTCAATGATAATGGTATTTACATTCGGAATATCAAGACCTGTTTCAATTATAGTCGTACAAACCAAAATGTCAATATCTCCGTTAACCATACCAACCATAATATTTTCCAGTTCGGTTTCGTTCATCTGTCCGTGACCGACTGCAATTCTGGCTTCAGGTGCTAAAGCTTTTATTTCTTCCGCAACCCTATATATGCCTGACACTCTGTTATATAAATAAAAGATTTGACCTCCTCTTGAAAGTTCTTTGTCTATTGCTTCCTTAATTACGGCCCTGTTATGCTCCATAACAAAGGTCTGAACAGGAAGTCTGTCGCTTGGAGGCATAGTGAGTACGCTCATATCTCTTATGCCTATCATAGCCATATGAAGGCTTCTTGGTATAGGTGTTGCACTCAATGTCAAAACATCCACATCCCTGCGAAGCTCCTTTATGGCTTCCTTGTGAGCAACTCCAAAGCGCTGTTCTTCATCTATAATTAAAAGTCCTAAATTTTTAAAAGCTATATCCTTTTGAAGGATTCTGTGAGTCCCGATTAATATGTCCACCTCGCCGCTTCTGACTTTTTTAATAATATCTGCCTGTTCACGCTTAGTTCTAAAACGGCTTAACATTTCTACTGTTATCGGGTAATTTCTCATTCTCTGAACAAAGCTTGCGTATTGTTGTGCTGCAAGTATAGTGGTAGGGACAAGATATGCCACTTGCATACTGTCTGTAACGCACTTAAAGGCCCCTCTCATAGCAACCTCGGTTTTCCCGAATCCAACATCACCGCAAAGCAGTCTGTCCATTGGTTTAAAGGACTGCATATCCTCTTTCATCTCATCAATACATCTTAGCTGATCAGGCGTTTCTTCATATTCAAACTCCATTTCAAATTCTCGCTGCCAGTTTGAATCCTCAGGAAAAGCATGCCCTTGCTCAATGCTTCGTTTTGCGTATAGCTGGGTAAGCTTCTTAGCCAGTTCGAATACGTTATGTTTTACGCTGGCCTTTGTTTTCTTCCACTCCACACCGCCAAGCTTATTTAGCTTTACTCTTTTTTCTTCTCCATCCTCAATACCGCTCTTATATTTATGCAGCATATCAAGCTGTGAAACAGGAACATACAGTACATCGTCACCCCTGAACAAAAGCTTAAGATAGTCTTTAACGGTACCATTTACTTCAACTCTCTGCATGCAGGTAAATTTACCGATACCATGAACTTCATGTACAACATAGTCTCCCGGCGTCAGTTCCGCATAGTTTTTAATCCTGTCTGCATTATCAAAGTGTGATTTTCTTTTTTTCTTTTCCTCCGGGAAAATTTCCCTGTCACTTATAATAACGGTTTTTATTAACGGATATTCAAAACCGCCGGATAAACTGCCATGGCAAAGAAGTGCTGTTCCTCTTTCCGGCAAATTGTCTTCAAAGTTAAGTACAGATGCATTAATGCCCTTATCAAAAAATGCATTTTTAAGGCTTTCAATTCGCTCTTTTGAGCCGGCCATAACAAAAATGCGGAATTTACGCTGCTGGTAATATAAAATATCGTCCATAAGCATCTCAATTTTTCCACCATAGGGCTGCATGGACTTTACTGTAATTGATTCTATTTTTTTAGGTTTATAATCCGGTGTCTTAGGTGATAAAGTGCTTAAGCTGACCAAGTTATGCTTCAATGCATCAACGAGCAGTTCTTCATAGGTATTTATATATTTTCCCTTTGGCTTGAACGTTTCGCTTTCTTCCAAAATCGTTTTAATTCTTTCGCCGAGGTCCAAACAAAGAGCCTTTGCCTGCTCTGAAATTCTTAAAGGTTCATCAAAATAAACAGTAAAATCTTCCGGTATATAGCTTAATATGTTTCCCGTTTCATCTATATCATCGGCCGGAATTACTGCTGCACTGTCCAGCTTTTCTATGGAAGTTTGCGCCGTTACGTCAAATTTCCTGATGGAATCAACTTCATCATCAAAAAATTCAATTCTTACCGGGTCATCAGAGTTAGGAGAAAATACGTCCAGGATTCCTCCTCTGATGCTAAACTGGCCGGGCCCTTCTACTGTTTCCGCTCTGGAATAACCTATTGATACCATTTTCTCCGACAAGCTTTTAAGGTTAAAAGTGTCGCCTATATTAAAGAAAAGTGTCGCCTCTTCCATTGTTTTTTGGGGCGTAACAAGCTGCAGAAAAGCTTCCGTAGACACTATTACAGTTGATGCATTTTTCACGGCATTCAGTGCCGCCAGCTTCTCATACAAAGTATCATGAGCCATAGCATCAAAATGGCGCAGTATTAACTCTTTGCTTTTTATTCTTACGCATTTAGGGTCAAAAACTTTGTAATCTGTTTCAAGCCTCTTTGCAGTAAGCTCATTTGGAGTAACAATTAAAGCCCCCTTACCTATATCGCAATTAAGCGTATAAATAAAGTGAGCTTTCTGTGCATCCATAACCCCGGAAACATGAATAGGGCTCACCCCCGTAGCGGCGGCAGCCCTAACATTTAAATATTCTTCAGATTCTTTTAATATTTCAGAAAAAGCTGACATTTACCCCTCCGACACTGATCTGTTGAATCTGTTCATTGCCTCAGAAATATTGCCCCCAACAATCAGAGATATAATTTCCGGCATGTTCTTAACCGCTTCAATCATCATGGCAGTTTCTTCTTTAGTAAATTTACCAAGAACGTGATTAACCAAATCTCCTGAAGCCTCGCCAATTCCAAACCGTACTCTGGCAATATCCTGACTTCCTAATTGATATATTATGGATTTCATTCCATTATGACCGCCATCAGAGCCTGATGGTTTTATTCTCACTTTACCCGTAGGCAATGCAGCTTCGTCATAAATAACAATCAGTTTATCCGGAGTAAGCTTATAAAAATTCATTAGTTCCCTAACGCTGATTCCGCTATTATTCATATATGTCTGCGGCTTGGCAAGGATTACTTTTTCTCCCGCTATAGTGCCCTCTCCCGTAATTGCCTGATGCTTTATTTTTTTTATTGAAATGCCTTTTTCTGCTGCAAGTACGTCTACTGCCTCAAATCCAACATTATGTCTTGTATCCAAATATTCCCTCCCGGGATTGCCAAGACCTACTATTAAAAACATAAATATATCCCCACTTATATGAACATTGCACTAACTGACTGGTGCTCATAAACCCTCTCAATTGCTTCGGCAAATACCGCCGAAACGGAGAGCACCTTAATTTTGTCAATTTGTTTTTCTTCAGACAACGGTATTGTGTCAAGTACTACAATCTCTTTTATCACAGAGTTTTGAAGCCTTTCAATAGCCGGGCCTGATAAAACAGGATGTGTACAGCAAGCATACACCTCTTTTGCTCCCTTGTCAATAAGAGCAGAGGCCGCATTAACAAGCGTTCCCGCTGTATCAACCACGTCATCTATTAAGATAATTTTCTTGTTTTTTATCTCACCTATAATATTAAGCACTTCACATACATTAGGCTTTGGCCTTCTTTTGTCGACAATAGCAATAGGTACATTAAGCTTCTCGGCAAAATTTCTGGCCCTTGTAACTGAACCGAAATCAGGTGAGACAATAACAATATCGTCCATATCATTCTTGAATTTTTTAGAATAATATGACGTTAAAATAGGTGCTCCGACCAGATGCACGACAGGTATATTAAAGAATCCCTGTATCTGAGCTGCATGAAGATCCATAGTCATAACCGCATTTGCACCTGCCGCCGTTAAAAGGTCTGCAACAAGCTTAGCGGAAATCGGATCTCTTGCCTTTGCTTTTCTGTCCTGTCTTGCATAGCCGTAATATGGAATTACTGCTGTAATATGCCCTGCAGAGGATCTCTTTAAAGCATCAATCATAATTAACAGTTCCATGAGGTTTTCATTTACCGGCTCGCAAGTGGACTGAATAACAAAAACATCGGAACCGCGAACAGTATCATTGATGTTAATATTTATTTCACCGTCCGAAAACCTTCCTACGTGAGAATCTGATAACTTCAAATCAAGTATATCAGCAATTTTTTCCGCCAATATTTTATTGGAATTCGCCGCAAAAATCTTGATCTCCTTATCGTGAGTAATCATTTATTACATCTCCTGTCATTCCAGTTTTCTTTTACTACCTGCCTTGAACGGGCTATTGCAAGAGCACCTTCAGGCACATCATCCGTTATTGTCGAACCGGCTGCTGTGTAAGCTCCGTCTTTAAGCGTTACGGGAGCTACAAGGTTTGTATTGCATCCGACAAAAACATCGTCGCCGATTGTAGTTCTATATTTCTTTGAGCCATCATAATTAACGGTTACTGTTCCGCATCCAAAATTAACTCGTTTTCCAACATCGCTGTCGCCTACATAAGTTAAATGTGATACCTTTGTTCCGTCATCTATATTTGAATTTTTAAGTTCTACAAAGTCACCTATACGGCAATTATTACCGACTTTTGTGTTAGGTCTCAAATATGCAAAGGGACCTACATGAGTATTTTCCCCCACGGAAGCCTCAATACATACCGACTTCACAACTTCTGTTTTGTCACCTATGCTAGCTTTGGTCAGCTTTGAATCGGGACCGATTACACATTCCCTGCCAATAACCGTTCCCTTTTCTAAAATTGTTCCGGGGAGAATAGTAGTATCCTGTCCAATTACAACGTCCGGTGAAATATATGTACGCTCAGGATCAACTATAGTAACTCCGTTATACATATGTTTATAATTGATTCTTTTTCTCAGTAATTTATCGGCCTCATAAAGAGCTACCCTATCATTAACATCAATCAGGTATTCTTTCTCAAGTTCCATAGTGCCGGTTTTTTTACCTAACGCATGCAATGCATCGAAAATTGCATCAAAGCCTATTTCGCTTGTATCCGGGCTTGAAATTTTGTCAATTGCATCGGCTAAAGCATCTGTTTTAAACACATACATCCCGGAATAATTGCCCTTGTCATCTGTTAACGAAAGCATACTAAGATCTCCATCTTGTGCTTTCTTAACGGAATCTAAAATAATATCGGCTGTAACAAGGGGCATATCAGCGCATAAAATAACAGTATCTTTGTTTAAAATAAACGGAAGAGCTTGGACTACAGCATCTACAGGTCCTTTCATTTCCTTCTGTTTTGCAATTATTGCAGAGGAATCCAAAAATGATGTATAATCCCCTTCTTCTCCGGTTACAACTACAATATTATTAGGGTCTGCTTTACGGGCAGCATCATAAACCCAACTGATCATAGCCTTGCCGCATACTTCATGGATTGCCTTAGGTTTTAAGCTCTTCATTCTGGTGCCCATCCCGGATGATAGTATTACTACCGATAAATTTTTCATGTACAAATCCTCCAAACTGTCAAATTAATCTCCATTACATGCAAAATAAAGGCAAACATTATGTCTGCCTTTATTTTGAAAATTGCTTGTCCTTGCTACTCTTTAGCAGCATCAGAAGTTTCTTTAAGAAACGCTTCATATCTTTCTATAATAGCTTTATGGAGCATCTCTCTTGCCTCGGCTGAAATCGGATGAACTATGTCTTTAAATTCACCGGTGGGGGTTTTACGGCTCGGCATTGCAACGAACATTTTGTCAACGCCCTCAATAACCTTTATATCATGCACAACAAGAGCATCATCAAAGGTGACCGAAACCACAGCCCTCATCTTTCCTTCGGTATTTGTTTTTCTAATTCTGATGTCGGTAATTTCCATGCTGTCAAGCCCACCTTTCTGTTGTTTATTTGCCTAGTTCATATTAATACTTTATCAGTTTTAAATAAAAATGTCAATAAAAAAGTGATGTTTTTCTCATAAATTGCCACAAAAAATAATAAAATTCTTTTTTTCTTGCAAATACCTTGATATAAATATTATTTTTGATATAATAATATAGATTAATTTTAATTCGAAAGGAAGCATTAAAGTGAATAAGTTCGACTTTTCGAAGGTTTCAATTTCCAGTCACATTCATTTTATTGGAGTAGGCGGTATCAGTATGAGTGCCCTTGCTTCAATTTTATTAAAAAAAGGTTATAAAGTAACCGGTTCAGATACCAGTGACAGTAAATATATAAAAGCCCTCCGAAATATGGGTGCGGGAATATTTATTGGGCATGCGAAAGAAAATGCCATAGGCTCTGACGTTGTAGTCTATTCTTCAGCTATTAAAGCTGACAACCCCGAAAGGGCTTATGCCGAGGAAAACAACATTCCTTGTATTGAAAGAAGCGTACTTTTGGGGTCCATTGAAAAAATGTACAAATATCCTGTCGATGTTGCCGGAACTCATGGCAAAACCAGCACAACGGGTATGTTGTCACATATTTTTATCGCCGCAGATAAAAACCCAACTATATTAATCGGTGGAGAACTGCCTGTCATT
>JAUZPY010000081.1 GCA_030705805.1 Bacillota bacterium
TCAACTTCAATATCCTCAAAAACAGCGTCAATCTGGTCTTTAATGACCTGCTCACTTACATTCTGAATGGATATCACTCTGCTTGTATTTTCGGCGACGACTGAAACGATAACGCTCATGCCGAAACAGCCGAGTGCGGAAAAAGTTTTTATATCCGCCTGTATTCCTGCGCCTCCGCTGCAGTCTGAACCTGCTATAGATAAACAGTTTTTCACTTTTATCCCCCTTTCTATGTAAATAAATTTTTGGGTTACATAACAAAACAGGAAGCACCGTAAGGTACTTCCTGTAAATAACTTTATTTGAAAGCTCCCTACGTTGGCATTACCCAAATCAGGTTTAAGGGTCGAAGTTGATTACTTCCTCTCAGCCTGCTATACAAGCTCCCCTGTTTAATTATTTAATTATTTTTCTAAAGTATAACAGCAAATTACAAGTTTGTCAAGCGATGCTATTACTATCCATATCAGGACTGAATCAACTAATTATCCTCGCTAATATATCAATTGCTTTTTGGGCAAATTCTATATTAATTCCCGAATAGTTTATTATAACCATAGATTTACCGATGTTATCCTGCTTAAAACAGTATTGTGACAAGCAGGATATTTTTATTCCGTTTATTTTTGCCCTGTAAACAATTTCCTTATCACTCATATCGGTTTTAAGCTTCATAATAAAATGAAGGCCTGAATTTTCTTCTAAAATTTCAGCTCTGCCTCTGGGAATACTTGATTTTATAGTTTTTATTATAAAATCTCTCTTAAGTTTATACTCTTTTCTCATTCTGTTGATGTGTCGTTCAAAATAACCATTTTCTATAAATCCGGCAAGTGTATATTGCTCAAAGCTTGAAACAGTACATGAGTAAAAACCAAGTTCTTCTTTAAATTTAGTAAGAAGATTATAAGGTAAAACCATATAGCTTATACGGATTGATGGAGAAATGGTCTTTGAAAATGTGTTTATATATATTACTTTCCCCTTTGTATCTATACTTTGCATTGTAGGTATTGCTTTTCCTATAAAACGAAATTCACTGTCATAATCATCTTCTATAATATATCTGTCAGCTTTGTCATTTGCCCAGCTTAGCAACTCCTGCCGTCTTTTTATCGGCATAACAATGCCTGTCGGAAAATGGTGTGATGGTGAAATGTGTACTATATCTGCGTCACTGTTATTTAATTCTTTTGAAGATATTCCATACTTGTCAAGACCTATATGCCTGCAAATTACATTTTCACTTTTATAAATCTCAGCAATTTTTTTGTATCCCGGGTCTTCAACTGCATATATTTTATCTTTTCCCAGCAATTTAACCAGTAATCCATATAAGTATTCCGTTCCTGCGCCAATAATGACTTGCTCCGGGGATACGGACATGCCTCTGAATTGATATAAAAAATCTGATATGGCTTTTCTTAACTTTAAAGCGCCGGAATTTGGTATCTTGCGAAGCAATTCGCTGCTATACTCACATAAAACTTCTCGCATTTGCTTCGCTAAAACAGAAAACGGGAATTTATCAATGCTAATACTGTTCTCGCAAAAATCTATAAAGTATTCATCATTATTTGGGGGTGTATCCTGGATTTCTGTTTTTTTATAATCAGCTGTATAATTATTGCCTTCCAAAGCTTCCGCAAAATACCCGCTTTTTACGCGTGAGTATATATATCCCTCAGACAAAAGCTGCATATATGCATTTTGAACTGTCATGATACTTACTTTTAAATGCTCGGCAAGATTTCTTTTAGAAGGCAATTTCTCGTCAGGTTTGATTACCCCTTTTATTATATCTGATTTTATACAATTATAAAGATGAACATATATAGGAATGTTTCCTCTGCTTTCAATATTATAGGTTAACATTTCTTTTACTCCTTTATAATCTGGTATGGTTAAAAATAAGCAAAATGGATATTTTGTTAATGCCATATTGTAATTATAATATAAAAAAACTAAAAAGTAAAGGAGTTATCAATATGCCTAATGAAAGATATAATTTAAATAAGGAACTTGCACAAATGCTAAAGGGCGGCGTAATAATGGATGTTACTACACCGGAGCAAGCCAAAATTGCAGAAAAAGCCGGAGCTTGCGCTGTTATGGCTTTAGAGCGAATTCCTGCTGATATAAGAGCAGCCGGCGGCGTTTCACGTATGAGCGATCCAAACATGATTAGGGGCATTCAAAATGCCGTGTCCATTCCTGTCATGGCAAAGTGCAGGATCGGACATTTTGCGGAGGCGCAGATACTTGAAGCAATAGAAATCGATTATATTGATGAAAGTGAAGTATTGTCACCTGCAGATGACGTATACCATATAGATAAAACGAAGTTTAAAGTACCCTTTGTGTGCGGCGCTAAGGATTTAGGGGAAGCTTTGCGAAGAATCAATGAAGGTGCATCTATGATACGTACAAAGGGTGAACCCGGCACAGGTGATGTCGTTCAGGCCGTTCGGCATATGCGGATGCTCCAAAGTGAAATAAGAAGGCTTAAATCAATAAGCGAAGACGAGCTTTACGATGCTGCAAAGCAATTGCAGGTGCCATACGATTTAGTTCTTTATGTTCACGAAAACGGAAGGCTTCCTGTTGTCAATTTTGCTGCAGGGGGCGTTGCGACACCTGCTGATGCAGCACTTATGATGCAGCTTGGCGCAGAAGGTGTATTTGTTGGCTCAGGTATATTTAAATCAGGAAATCCCGAAAAGAGAGCTGCTGCAATAGTAAAAGCTGTAACAAATTACAACGATCCTAAAATGCTGGCTGAATTATCGGAGGATTTGGGCGAAGCTATGGTGGGAATCAATGAAAGTGAAATAGAACTTCTAATGGCGGAGCGTGGTAAATAATGAACATAGGTGTACTAGCCGTTCAGGGCGCTTTTGCCGAACACGTCAGCATGCTCGAAAAAATGAATGTAGCAAGCTTTGAAATCAGGAAAAAGAGTGATCTTGATAAGCATTTTGACGGATTGATACTGCCCGGAGGTGAAAGTACCGTAATGGGTAAATTATTAATAGATTTGGATATGCTGAGCCTTATAAGAGATTATATAAATAACGGTATGCCTGTTTTTGGAACCTGTGCAGGGATGATTCTTCTTGCCAAAAAAATTGAAGACACGAAGGCTTCCCACATTGCAACAATGGATATTACCGTTATGCGAAATGCATACGGCAGACAGCTTGGAAGCTTTAATGCGGTATCCGAATTTCTCAATGAACGTATAAATATGCCGTTTATACGTGCTCCATATATTAAAACTGTGGGAAGTGAAGTTAAAGTTCTTACGGCTATTGACGGAAAAATTGTTGCGGCGCAGCAGAATAATCAGCTTGCAGTAGCTTTTCATCCTGAACTTACGGAAGAAACAGCTGTACATGAGCACTTTTTAAATATTATTAAGAAAAAAATTAATTTAACTAATGCAAATTAGGCAGTGCCTAATCATAACAAAAAAGCCTGAGGGACTTGGTTCCTCAGGCTTTTTAATTGATTGACGCTTTTTTGTGCGTCAGATTATATTATTATGAAAAAGGCGTTCGTCAGCAAAGTTTTGCAACGCAGCAACCTTTAAAGGGTCCGCTTCGGGCAATGCTTCAAAAGCAAACGGAATGCCTAACATCTGATACTTTTCCAGGCAGAGCTTTCTAAAAGGCAAAAGTTCCAACTTTTCTATGGATCGAAATGGTTTCAGCAATTCACAAAGCTCCGTTATATCCTGCTTTGTGTCATTGATGCCGGGCAAAATGACCTGCCTTATCCAAACCCGTTTGTTATTGTCATTAGCATACTGTAAAAACCTTAAGACAGTATCCATCGACCCGCCGGTATATTTCTGATATAAGAAAGTATTTTTGAATTTAATATCCAATAAAATCAAATCCGATAGCCCGATTAGGTTTTTCGCAGCATCATTAAAAATACATCCGCTGGTATCAAGCGCTGTATGGATTCCGTTTTCCTTGCAAAGCTTAAGAAGCTCAAATGTAAATTCCGGCTGCATCAAAGGTTCTCCGCCAGACAGTGTCACCCCACCGCCCTTTCCGAAGTAGGGCTTTATCCGCAAAATCTTGTCAAAAACCTCTTTGGGGGTAAATGGAGTTCCGCCGCCTTCATCCCAGGCATCAGGGTTATGACAACAAGCGCAGCGCAGCGGACAGCCCTGAAAGAACACTACGCACCTAATACCGGGTCCATCTACCGTTCCAAGTGTTTGGATGGAATGGATATTTCCGGTCATACTAAATGACCTCATGGAAGGTTCGGCTGATGACTTCCTTTTGCTGTTCACGGGACAGCTTATGGAAGTTTACTGCATATCCCGACACACGGATAGTTAGGTTGGGGTAGCTTTCGGGATTTTCATAAGCGGCTAAAAGGGTCTCACGATCCAGCACATTAACATTTAGATGGTGGGCGTTTTGTAAAAAATAGCCGTCTAAGATGGCAACAAGATTTTGCTGCTGCTCGGATGCGGTTTTCCCCAATGCATGAGGTACAACAGAAAAGGTGTTGGAAATACCGTCACGGCAGCACTCATAGGGCAGCTTGGCAACTGAATTCAAGGATGCCAGTGCACCGTTTTTCTCCCGATTGTGCATAGGATTTGCGCCCGGCGCAAACGGCTCACCCTTTTTGCGCCCGTCCGGTGTGGAACCGGTCTTTTTACCGTATACAACATTGCTGGTAATGGTAAGTGCCGAAAGAGTATGCTCTGCCCCCCGATAAGCAGGGGTTTTTTTAAGTTCAGCAAGGAAGCAAGCCAGTTCCCCTACTGCAAGGCCGTCAACACGGTCGTCATCATTACCGAATTTAGGGAATTCTCCGGTTACGTTAAAGTCGCAAATTAAGCCCTGCTCATTTTTAACTGGCACAACCTTCGCATATTTTATGGCCGAAAGGCTATCTGTAAAGACGGATAATCCGGCCACTCCGAACGCCATGAACCGCTGTACATCCGTATCATGCAGCGCCATCTGAATCTTTTCATAGGCATATTTATCGTGCATATAATGAATGACATTCAAGGTGTTGACATATAAATTGCAAAGCCAGCTGCGATAAATCGAAAGGCGGCTCATCACATCGTCATATTTTAGCTCTCCGTCTTCTACAGGTTTTGTTTCGGGAGCGATTTGGTCGCCCGAATTCTCATCCCGCCCACCGTTTAGTGCCAAAAGCAGCAGCTTTGGCAGATTGCAGCGAGCACCAAAAAACTGCATTTGCTTGCCGATCTTCATAGCCGAAACACAGCAGGCAATGGCATAATCATCGCCGTAAACGGGGCGCATCAAGTCATCGTTTTCATATTGGATGGAGTCGGTATCAATGGAAACCTGCGCACAGAACTTTTTAAACGGCTCGGGAAGTGACTTAGAATAAAGCACAGTAAGGTTCGGCTCCGGCGCGCTACTTAGGTTATAAAGAGTATGCAGCATACGATAGGAGGTCTTTGTAACAAGCGTCCGTCCGTCTTCTGCCATACCACCTATGCTTTCAGTAATCCACATGGGATCGCCGCCGAACAACTCGTTATATTCAGGCGTGCGCAGATGACGCGCCGTACGCAATTTGATAGCCAACTGGTCAATAAGTTCCTGTGCACCGGACTCATCCAGTATGCCGCGGGCAATATCCCGCTCAAAGTAAATATCCAAAAATGTGCTGACTCTGCCCAGAGACATAGCTGCACCGTTTTGCTCTTTAATTGCGGCAAGATAGCCAAAATAGAGCCACTGAACGGCCTCCTTTGCGTTGGATGCAGGAACAGTGATATCATAGCCGTAAGAACCTGCCATTACAGTCAATTCATTTAAAAAGTTAATCTGCCGATATAGTTCCTCGCTTAAACGAATGTTATCAACATCCATCAAGCTTCGCCCAAGGTCTTCCTTGTCTTTTTCCTTTTCCTGAATCAGACGCTCAGTACCGTAAAGGGCAACACGGCGGTAATCTCCGATAATACGTCCTCTGCCGTAAGCATCTGGAAGACCTGTAATGATTCCTGCCCTGCGGGCCTTTCTCATCTCATCGGTATAAACACGAAAAACACCGTCGTTATGAGTAGTACGATATTTAAATTCATTCTCTATTTTATCCGAAAGTGTATATCCGTATGCCTGACACGAAGAACGCACCATGCGGATGCCGCCAAACGGATTAACGCTGCGTTTCAGCGGCTGGTCGGTTTGCAGACCGACAATCAGCTCATTTTCTTTATCCATATAACCGGGTGAGAAACTATTTAGTGAAGAAACCACCTCAGTATCGACATCCAAAACTCCACCGGCTTCACGCTCTTTAGCCTGCAAGGCTTTGAGCTTGGACATCAGTATATTTGTTTTTTCAGTTGGACTGGCAAGAAACCCTTGGTCATCTTCATACGGGACATAATTCTGAAGGATAAAATCCCTCACATTGATTTCGGACTGCCAAAGCTCCCCTTTAAATCCGTTCCATTGTTCTTTCATTAGTAATTTCCTCCTTAAAACAAAAACTGGGCAATCCTATAGCTATAAGATTGCCCAGACGGTCGGCGGGTATACGGCGATTCTTCACTGCACTGTGTCAATACACATGAACCGTCAGCAGCGAACGCCTTTTAATTTTCATATTTAGTATAGCAAACCCCCGAAGCTTTGTCAACCCGAATACTATACTGAAAAGATTACAATTCGAGCTTGCTTTTCTCGTTAATCTGCATAATATCGTTTTTTATATAACAAAGTACCTCATTGCAATTGTCTTTTTTGTCTGTATAGCGGTGTAAAAAATACATTTCAATCAATCCTAATCACAAGCCTTTATCAATTAAAGTCGCTAAAAAAGCTACATTTTCTGATAGGAAAATGTAGCTTTCGGATTATTAATACTGACGAAACAGTCCGTGCTCTTATTATTCTCTATTTAGTCCTAAACTCGCAGTTCACAACAGACATTATTTCTTTATCAATAGATGTTGTATCATTAATTCCATAGTCTGATATTTCATCTGAATAAAGAGCCCTTATTTGAAATACACCCATATTTGAGGATATCACGCCTGTTACCTTTGCACCTGAATTTTGGGCAATTTTTTCTGCCCTCTCCTTAGCATCCTTTGTTGCACGTGCAAGCATTTCAATCTTTAAATCTGCAATTTTCGTATAGTAAAATTGAGGCTGCTGTGATTCCATAAGTATGCCTTGATCTATCAGCTCTGTTGCTTCCTTTGATATTTTATTTATTTTTTCAACGTCTTTTCCACGTATTTCAATGGATTGACATAGTCTATAGCCTTCAATCTGATTAGTATCCATTCCATTATAATTTCTTACATACATAGTTTGGGTTTGGGCAGCAAGAACACTCATGTCGCTTTCTGCTATGCCCTTTGAAACAAGATAATCCTTAACTGTTTTTTGATTACTTTTTAAAATTTCATATGCCTTAGGTAATGTCGGCGTCTGTACAGTATATGTGCAGCGCCATACGGCAAAGTCTGACTTTATTGTCTGTTTTGCAGAGCCAACAACAGAAATTGTTCCTGTTCTCGGATTTCTACTTCTGAAAAATAAATACGAAGCGGTGAATGCTGAAAAAATTAGGCTGACAGCCAAAATTGCCGCCATTATAATTAGCGTCCTTGACATTTTTTCTTCTCCCATAAATAAAAACCTCCCTTTTAAATTTTAACATAATACTCCATGTGCATTTTTAAGCTCCGTGAAAAAATCTTACTTATATAAATATAATATCATGACCCTTTGCATATTACAACTATAAAGTAATCGTTTCCATAAAAAACCACTAAATTTTCTATTTATAGTTTTAAATTAAGACTAAACTAAAAGCTGCCGCATATGTTGCGGCAGTTTTTAATATTAGTGCTTTAGGATTCTAACCCTCATACATTTGATCAATCTTACTTTGCAATGCATCATTGTCCAAAAATTCGTCAAATGTACTTACCATATCAACTATTCCCGAGGGAGTGATCTCAATCACTCTGTTTGCGATGGTATCAATAAATTTATGGTCATGGGAGGTAAACAGTATGGTGCCTTTAAAAGCAATCATACCATTATTGACCGCAGTAATAGACTCAAGGTCCAGGTGATTAGTCGGCTCATCAAGCAAAAGTACGTTTGCATTTGAGATCATAAGCTTAGAAAACATACAGCGCATTTTTTCACCGCCGCTCAGTACGGACACACTTTTAAGCGCTTCCTCACCA
>JAUZPY010000082.1 GCA_030705805.1 Bacillota bacterium
CTCTGGAAAGAAGAGATGAATCCTGGAAGGTATACTCCTCCCCATTATTTTTAACCTTCAATACGCCTTTTTTAATAAGATCGCTGATAAAGGATGTGAAGGTTACAACTTCAGATTTTAAACCGATGTTCCATTCCTTATATTCGCGAAGAAATACCTTTGCATCAGCCGGGTCGTAAGCTACAATCTTCTTATAGTCTAATTTCTTTGCAGTATCTGTCATAGTCTTTTTGGTTTCGTCAGCAGCGCCAATAAGAAAATCGTACGCATAGCCGCTGTCAGGCTCATCCTCAAGTACGGTGAAGTTAACTCCTGCTTTCTTTAAAAGCTGGGTAGCGAGTATTGCATTCTTTGGTGAATTATATGTAACATCTTTACCTAGGAAAAGAAGAATGTCAGCTTTTTTCGGAAGCTCTGCAATAGAGGCTTTAAGCTTAGAATCTATTTTCTTTGCTCCGTAAACATTGCCGGTTTTTTCAATATTTTCAATAAGTTTTTCTATGTATTCGGGCAGGGCGCCGTTTAATGCTGCTTCAAGCCTTGTTTCTTTGGTAAAAGCTACAGGATCCCAGCCCGTAAGACAATCCTTGGTACAGCCTCCGCAAAGAGAGCATTCATATACGTTGTCAACAATATCGCCCTTTAATTCTGCTGCTCCTCTTTCAACAAGGGAAAGTGAAAGAGCTCTTGCTCTTGCTGTGTTTCTCTCCTGACCTGTTGCATTGCCTATTGGGCATATATGTCTGCACATCCAGCAAAATCTGCAGGCATCAATTGTTTCTTTACTTTTCTTAGAAATCTGCATAAATGTACCTCCCTTATAATCCTAATTTAAACGGGTTCATAATGCCGTTGGGGTCAAGCTCTTTTTTCAGAGCCTCAAATACCTGCATTGCAGGGCCATACTGCTCTTTCATAAGTCTGCCAAGCTTTATACCTACTCCATGGTGATCGTTTACAACGCCGCCATTTGCTATAGCAGTTCTTACTCCGCAATTCCAGATTGCATTATGAAGTCTTAATGCTTCGTGAGGATCAGAAGGAACCTCGTCAATTATAAATCTGTCGTAAATCATGCAACCCCATTCATACCAATGAGAAAAATGGGCAATAAATTTTGCCATGGGGAAGTTTGTTTCAATAGCTTTCTTCATTTCCCAGTATATATGCTCAATTTTATCATAAGGAGCTATTGTATCCATCGTACCGAACATCTGAGGAAGATCCATCATGTTTCCGGGATAGAAGAATGTGATCTTTTCCTTCCACCATTTTTCACCGTATTCGCTGCCTAAATCTTCAGCGCCATACTTATCAACAAAAGTAGAAAGCAATATTTTTTCTTCCACTTCTACAAGCTCCGATACACCTTCAATGGCAACATTCATAAATGCGCCCTTCTTTTCAACCCCTACGATCTTCTTTATAAGAGATGATGTTTCCGCTTCATCATAAAGTCTCATTACAGAAGGCTTGAATTTTTGAAGAAGCTCTCTTGCACCGTTAAAAGCGTCTGTCATGTTATGGAATAAAAATCCTCTGAACTTTCTTACTTCAGGCTGGTCGTAAATTCTCATCTGAGCCTTTGTCATAACGCCTAGAGTGCCTTCGGAGCCTATAAATATCTGATTTAAATCAGGGCCTGCAGCGTGCTTTGGAGCGGGGGAAGTTTCTATTATCTGACCATTTGGGAGTACTACCTCCATGCCAAGAACCATATCATCAATTTTACCGTATTTTGTGGATACAACGCCTATCCCCCTGTGAGCTAAAAATCCGCCGACTGTGGAGCAGGTAAGACTGCTTGGATAATGCATAGTTGCGTAGCCTTTTTCATTAGCAGCCCACTCAATGTGCTTATATATTGAGCCTGTTCCGCATTCTATGTACATACCTTTTTCATTTATATCATAAATTTGATTCATTCTTTTGGTATCAAGAACGATACCTCCGCTTACGGGAATAGCACCGCCTTGTGTGCCGCCGCCGCCGCCCCAGGTGGTAACAGGTATTTTATAATAGTTTGCTATTTTAAGTACTGCAGAAGTTTCTTTCGCGTCCTTAGGAGATACAATAAATGCTCCTTCCGGCATACGAAGCCCTCTGTCAGCCCACATTCTTGACAACCAAAAATAATCCACGCTATGTGTTATCTTATCAATTGTCTTTGTTGAACAGTTTTCTCTGCCAACAGCATCCTCAAGTTCAGATGCAATCATATCATATAAAAAATCGTTCATGCTTTAATCCTCCTTTTATTAACTGTTAATATCATCAAAGGTCAGGTTCGGTATAAATTTGCAGAATTCAGAGAGTGTTTCTGCATAGCTTCCGTAAACCTCACTCATATGATGAATATAAGGGCCTTCTATAATCTTTCTCTCAATTTTTGAAAGGTCATTAAACTCTGCCCACATATGTGTACCAAATGTATGGGGGCCGTCAGTTGTATGGAAGTTTCCGCCCAGCAGCGTGTAGTTTCCTCTTTCACCCTGGAATCTGGCAATTGTATAATTACCGTCCTTTACTCTGAAACTTGGCTTGGTATTCCAAAGGCAAGCTTTAACGCCTTCCTTTTTCATTGAATATGGGAACGGCCCGCAATGCCATAAAAGTTCGGCATTCTTGTTTTCAGGATGCCTTACTGTAAATTCACCAAACAAAGGAGCATATTCACCCCTTGAAGCACACATAAGAAGCGCTTGTGATATTGCACCGTGTATATCGGATTCGCAGGCAACAATATAACCCATATCGTAAAGTATGCTCATTGCTAAGCATGGATTTGCATTAAAGGCCTGCGGCATACATGTCCAACATTCGGAAGCAAGTACATCTGCACTATTTTCTTCAAAGACCTCAATATACGCATAAACAAAAGTAAGCATTCTTTTTAATGTATCATCATCAAGTCCCGATACGTCATATTGTTCTTTTAACTTTTCAACATCTTTTTTAAGCTCTTCCTGCTTCTCGTCATAAAGCCTATTAAGCTTTTGTGTCATTATTGTCATATTAACATTGGATAAGTTGATCCCAAACTTCTCCGTAAGCTCAAGCTCATTGCTCATTACGCTCTTAAAGGGATTAAGCCTCGTTCCTACCATTGTTAACCTAAGCTTTTTGAAGTTTTTAACCATACAGGCAACAGATAAAAATTGGTTAAGCCCTGCTTTGAAAGTATCTTCTTCAATTCTGCAATTTTCTATATAAGAAAATGGAACAGACAGTCTTTTAAGCTGCTTGCTGATTGCAAAGAGTCCGCATTGGCAGTCGGTATACCTGGTTCCGTCCTTTTCAAAGACAGTATCCTGAGGCCCCCAAAGAAGTACCGGCAACCCCATCATCTTGGCTAACTGCCCTACAGCTTCCTCGCTGCCGAAATTGCAGTTTACGAAAAACAGCGCGTCAACCCCCTGCCTCTGGAATTCTTCTTTTACTTTTATGCAATCATTGGGGTCATGAAGCAGTCCCTCATCGTTCAGAAAATCTACATCTACAAATTCCGTCTTCTCATCTGTAAAATTTTCTTTTATGTACGATACTGCCATTTTCTTGTTTTCCTCTGCATGCTTAGGAGCAAATATACCCTTTCTTGTAGCAGCATCGGCCAGCCACCTTCTCTCGGGAACCAACCCAATTTTCAGTTTGTAATCTAACATGATTACGCCACCCTTTCATGTTGAAACTTTTTATTTTTGTTTGCTTAAGATATTGCCTTATTTCTTTTTTATCATCTTATCATATCCATATATAAATTTCAAGTATTTTTGAAAAAAATTTTCATTGACATCTATTTTATTTTATTGTAAAATAAAGAAAACGAAAATATTTTTATTCCGAGGTATGAATATGAATAGAACTTTACTACAAATAAAGGTACTTTATAAAGACATGGGAAAGTCGGAAAAAAAGATTGCTGACTGGATAATGGATCATCCTGATGCCCTTCTTCCCTTATCTATTACAGAACTGGCCGAAAAAAGCGACAGCAGCGAAGCAACGATAGTCAGATTTGCAAAAAGGCTCGGTTTATCCGGTTATCAGGAGCTTAAAATATCTATAGCACAAGAAAACAGTAAAAAAGTAATAAATCAGGATGTTAATGTGAAAGATTCTTGTTTTGAAGTTTTTGAAAAGGTTTCAAATGACATTTATTGTTCTCTTGAAATGACAAAGAAAGTTATAGATAAGGATATGCTTGATCAAGCCGCAAAAGCTATATTGGAAGCAAGGCAAATTGTTATATTCGGACTGGGCAATTCTGCTTCAATCGCACTTGACGCCGGCCATAAGTTTTTCAGGGCAGGCTGCAACGCCGTACCCTACAGCGATAACCACATGCAAGTAATTGCTGCTTCTCATCTTTCTGATACGGATCTTGCCATAGGCATTTCACATTCAGGTTCATCAAAGGATATTGTTGATGCACTTAAAATTGCTAAAGAAAACGGAGCTAAGACTATTGCTATTACAAATTACGGAAAATCTCCGATAGTAAAGCACAGTGATATAGTCCTTTTTACATCATCCCCTGAAACTCAGTACACTATTTTAGGACTCAATTCAAGGATTGCTGCTTTGGCAATAATAGATTCTCTGTATTCATACATAGTGTGTCACAAGGATGCAGAAGCCTTAAGCGCTATACAAAGCGTAGAAAGGTCACTGCAAAGTAAAAAATACTAATTTTAAAAACATGTTAATTTTAGACTATTTGTCAAATAACCATTTGCTCACTAAAGGTGCGCAGATGGTTATTTGACTTTATTTATATTTATAGTATATAATTGAATCAACCTTAGGAAAGTTACCTCTCATGAAAAGGCTACAAAGTAGCGACAGGAAGAAGGCATCAATCATGTTTTTTAAATTGTCAGTTAATCATTCAAAGCTATTAAAAAGCAAAGATATACAGCAATATTTTGAAGGACTTAAAAAGCTGAAAATAATAACTTATGAAAAAATAGATTCAACAAACACAGAGGCTAAAAGAATTCTTGATAAAAAATGTATAAATAATGCTATGCTTATAGCCGACAAACAAACCACAGGACGGGGACGGCTTGGAAGAAGCTTTTATTCTCCTTTAGGTACAGGAATTTACATGACCATAATATACAATCTAAAAAGCGCTCCGGACGAAAATGTGTTATTTACAGCCAAAACCGCTGTTGCAGTAGCATTAGCAGTTGAAAAAGTCACAGGAAACAAGCCGGAAATAAAATGGGTCAATGATTTATATATATCAGGCAAAAAGGTATGCGGAATACTTACAGAATTACATACCGACAAGAAAAATAAAATGCAGCACTTGATAATAGGCATAGGTATAAATGTTTATACGAGTGATTTTCCGGAAGAAATTAATGCTACAGCGACGTCTCTGGGAGAAAATGAAAGTATAAAGCCTAAGCTGATTGCTCAAATTACTGAAAACGTTTTTAAACTTTTAGGCGAAAAATATGATAGCTTCTGCCTGAATGAATACAGAAAGAATTGTTTTATCTTAGGAAAAGAAATAGAATACATAAAAAACGGCACAAAATATTATGCTACGGCAAAGGATATTGATGATTCTTATGGACTTATAGCAGTAAGCCATGACGGAACTATCGATACTTTAAGAAGCGGAGAAATCAGCATACGTATAAAAAAGGAAGAAGCATTTTAAGCTTCTTCCTTTTTTATGAAACGTTTTTAACATTGCTGAGAATTCGAACTGTTTCAGGCGCACTTCCTATGCTTTCGCCATTTACTTTAACTTTTATTGAAAGCTAATGCTCCAATAGAAGCTTTTACGGTTTTTAACATAGCATCGCCAAAATAACATTTATAAATGCCTTTTACTTATTGTAAGAACAAGGCATTTAACAAGCCATAATTATAAGAGCCCCACAAAAATAATAGACCAAGGCATAAGCCTTGGTCATAATTTTTAAAGCTTGCCCCGCATGAACCGTTTTTTACGCTTGATTTAAACCTGCTAATCGCAGGTGGGCAACACTCGTCTGCTCCTGGGTTTCCTCCTGCAAGGGAGGCCTACACGCCACAGCCGAAGTTAGTTTCCCGTAGTCTTCATGTTGGTTTAAACTAGAAGCGTATTGATTCGAGAGCCGCAGGGATTACATTAGTAATTATACTTGAAATGGGTTTAAAAATCAACAGGAAATATTTATTCAAAATCAAATTCGTCCGAGTTATTTCCCTTAAATAATTCAAAAACCGCTTCCAAAACCGCTTCATCTTCAATTCCGTTGAAAAGCCAAGCTTCTTCTTCATCACTGTCTTCATCAGGAACCATTTCCATAATCATTACTGTCCCGTCTTCGCTGTCAACAGGAAGAACAACAGCGTAATTACTTCCTTCATACTCTATAGAATCCAGCCATTCGCACTGTACTTCATTATCATCTTCATCCACTAATACTACTATATCATTTTCATTTTTATCGTTACTCATTATTATCAATTCCTTTCTTTCTATAAGATAATTATTCACTTATTTTATAACTTAAAACAATTATTGTCAATAAAAATTATATGCGGCTGTCTAGATAAGACTGCAATATGAAAGCCGCTGCAATAGGGTCAACCTTACCCTTCCTTTTTTTACCGCTGACCCCCGTTTCTTCAAGTACCCGGTGGGCGGCAATGCTAGATAATCGTTCATCCCATAATATAACCGGAATATTATAAAATTTTTCCAGTTCTTCCTTAAATTTCAAAGATTTTTCTGCCCTTTCCCCTATTGTACCATTCATATTTAGGGGATAGCCTAATACAATTTTTTCCGGTTTATACATGTTTATGTACTCTTCAAGGCTTTTAACCTTATTAGAGTCATCTTTTTCACTTATAACTCCAACCGATTGTGCAATTAGGCCTGTAATGTCACTAACGGCTATGCCAATCCTGACATCCCCATAATCAATTCCAAGTATTCTCATTAGTTCCTCCTCTATATAGCCGATAAAAGTAATGCAAATGCTAAAAGCATCGGTATAGTATCTATAAAACAGAATCGGCCGGCAATTTTACCTATTGGTTCAGGTCTATTTTCCGGGTTTCCTTCATCAAGTCTGGCTTGAGCGGAATAAAGTGAAGTAAATACCCAAAATACAAAAAGAGTCTTATAATTGTTCCAGATGCCGCTTACAATATCCGAATACAAAAAACCTGTAACTCCTGAACCGACAGCCGCAAGTATAGCGCACATCATACCTAATTGGCCTCTCTTGACTGTCGCAAGTATCTCTCTGATCATAAGTATAAAAACCACCGCAACGCAGAAAAAAACAATAACAGACGAATGCCATCTGCCTGTCATTGAATAATCCTTATAATATTCAAGCAAGCGAGAAATAGCATTATATGCTGAAATTCTATAACCTGCTGAAGGCCTAAATAAATATTCAAGCAGCCCGGTCTTTTCTAATGCATGAAAATCAATTATTTCCGCCGGCATTATAAAAGGTACAAAGAGCAGACCCAAGCCTCCTATTAAAAGAAGTCTCCAATCCCTCATTACAATGAAGAATGCCAGTATAAAAGTTGCCCAGACCCAAGTACCTCCCGACCAAGTTACTGTCAATGCATAAAGCATTAAGGAAGCTGTCGGTACTAATATACATCTGTCTCTGATACTTTTTGTCTGCATGAACAATTCAACTGCCATTGGCACGGAAAGTACATATATTTGCCCGAGTATCCGCATCTCAAAAGGCAATATATGCTGGGCCAGCTGGAAGACAGCAATAGTTGCTCCTGATAAGCAAAAGGCAAACTTCAATTTATAAAGCCTGGCTCTGGTACTGATTAAATGTACCGTCACAAAATATAATGTTGTAAAGCTTCCGAAAACAAGCCAAACAGATATTACTCCAAATATGTTTCTTCCAACCGAAGCCACAGACAAAATTATAAAGCAGAACATACACAGTAAAATATCAAAGTCAGTAAATCTGTGCGCTTTTATTTTGCCTGAGCGATCTCCTGCCATGAATGCAAGAAACATAAGCATTATAATGGCAAATGAAACATATCCGGGTACAAAGGGAGACAAAACAACTATTGTATAGAGCAAGAACACCGAAATATCTGCAAAACCCTTCGATTCGTTCTTCCTCGAAATATAGATGTCATGATCGTATATTGCTTCTAAAACCTTACAGCTAAA
>JAUZPY010000083.1 GCA_030705805.1 Bacillota bacterium
CAGTACACCCTATATTGCCGATACACTGGAATGCGACATAAAAGAAACTGCCTATTACAGTGCATCGGAGCTTAACGGGATGAGGCGAAAGGCTTCTGATGCCCTCTCTTTAGCAAGGACAGTCCGAAGGGAAAAAGAACCCCGTAAGGATTATAATTATTATATATTAAAAGAGCCTGTTACTGAAAATCCTTTTTATATTTCTGCGTCGGTAACAACAAAAGAACAGTATAAAGCTTTATATGATGCAGGACTTTCTAGAATCTACGCTCCGCTTTCCTTTGCAGAAGAAGTAGGTGCATATGCGGGAATTTTGGATGCTGTATTTGATGAAAATAAGATTCTTTCAGCAAGCAGAATTATTGCCGGCAGCCTTGGAGCTTACAGCTATTCTAAAAAGGCAGGAAAGTTAACAAGCGCAGACTACAGCATGAATATATTTAATTCTGTTTCAGCTTTAGCTTTAGATTTTGAATTTGTAACTTTATCACCTGAATTAAGCTTAAGGCAATGCATGGATATATCATCATATGCAAAGACGGAAGCCATTGCATACGGATATTTGCCTTTAATGAAGATCGGAAACTGCATTGTTAATGCCGCCGGAGAATGTAAGCAGAAAAGGTGCGCGGGCTGCGATAAAGAAATTAAGTTAAAGGACAGAAAAGGTGCAATATTTAAAATAAAGTCTGACGGGAAAATGAATATTTTATATAACTCTGTTCCTATATTTATGGCAGACAAGCTTAATGAAATAAAATCTGCAGGGATAGGCGGAGTTAGGCTTTCGTTTACCTTTGAATCTCCTGTAGAGTGTGCTAAAATCTACCTCATGTTTAAAGAGAACAAAAAAATTGAATTTCCCAAAAGTTTTACAAGAGGACATTTTTACAGAGGTTTTTAAAAAATAGTTGGCATTAGCTGTATTATATGGTAAAATGTGAGGAGATTGAATGCTGAATATTAAGATTAAAAAATTATCGGAAAAAGCAATTCCCCTGAAATATCAAACTGAAGGGTCAGCCGGAATGGATATATCAGCTTGTTTGGATTATCCTGTTACTTTAAAGTCTTTTGAAAGAACAATAATTCCAACGGGCTTTGCTATGTCTATACCGCTGGGCTATGCAGGCTTTATATATGCCAGAAGCGGTCTTGCAGTAAAAGAAGGAGTTACGCTTCCTAACTGTGTCGGCATAATAGATAGTGATTACAGAGGGGAAGTAAAAGTTGCCGTTGTCAATTTATCGTCTTTGCCGGTTACAATTAATCACGGAGACAGAATTGCACAGTTGGTTATTACTAAAACGGAAAGTGTTTCTTTTACAGAAACAGATGAATTAGATAATACCGAGAGAGCTGACGGAGGTTTCGGCTCAACGGGAATATAGAGGTGCGTTATGAGATATATTCTTGCTTCAATGTCGCCAAGAAGGTCTGAGCTTTTAAGCAGCATGGGGTTAGAGTTTGAAATTTGCCCGGCGGACATTGATGAAAATATAGGTGTAAATAACCCTGAAAAATTAGTTACAATGCTTGCCCTTTTAAAGGCTTCCTTTGTAGCTTCAAAATACACAGACCAAGAGGTAGTTGTAATAGCTGCAGATACTGTTGTAGCTATTGACGGTGAAATTCTGGGTAAGCCTTCCGATGAACTTGACGCCCATAATATGCTTAGAAAGCTTTCGGGTAAGAAGCATACGGTATATACCGGATATTGCTGCGCAAGAGCAGATAATGGGAACATGGTGTCACGGTGCGCAAAAGCTGATGTTTATTTCAGAGAAATCAGCGATAAGGAAATTGAAGATTATATAAAGACTGGTGAGCCTATGGATAAAGCAGGAGCTTACGGTATCCAGGGCATTGGCAGGCAGTTCGTTTTAAGAACCAAAGGAGAATTTTCGTGTGTAATGGGTTTACCTGTTGAAGCTTTGGGTAAATTATTAAAAGAAGAGTTTTCCTTTGAAGGGGGAGAGTAAGTTGCCGTTGTTTTCCAGAGATGTTGGAATTGATCTTGGAACTTCAAATACATTGATGTATATAAAAGATCGTGGAATTGTTGTTGATGAGGCCTCCGTTGTTGCCTATGACATTAACCAAAAAAAGGTTGTAAGGGTTGGTAATGATGCCAAGGAAATGATTGGGAGAACGCCTCCTTATATTGATGTAATCAATCCGTTAAAAGATGGAGTTATTGCTGATTCAAGAATGGCTGAATATATGCTGAAAACATTCATGGACAGAGTATTTAGGCATCATGGATTGATTGGACCTCGGATTGCTGTCTGTGTTCCGGCAGAGGCTACCGAGGTAGAAAAAAGAGCGGTTGAGGATGTTGCATTAAGCTGTGGAGCAAGACAAGCTATCGTAATTGATGAGCCTTTAGCTGTAGCAAAAGGAATCGGACTTGATATTAATTCGCCGGATGCAAATATGATTGTGGACATAGGCGGAGGAACTACCGAAGTATCGGTAATATCACTTGGGGCAATTGCTACGGGCGGAGCTATCAGAACAGCCGGAGACACAATGGATAATGCGATAATAAATTATATCAGGAAAAATTATTCATTATTAATTGGTCAGCCTACCGCAGCGGAAATTAAATGCACTATAGGGTCTGCTACAGCCTATGACGGAGAAGCTCCTATGGTATTCAAGGGCAGAGACCTTATCAGCGGCTTGCCCAAAACTATGTCTATATCTCCGGAGCAGATCAGAGAAGCTTTATCGGAACATTTAAACGCTATTTTAGAATGTATCAGGAGAGTGCTTGAAAAAACACCTCCGGAACTAACCGGTGATATAACTGCAAATGGTATATATATTACAGGCGGAGGCGGTCTTTTGAAGGGAATGGACGAGTACCTCACATCTGAAATAGGGACCAAGGTTACTGTAGCTACCAATGCATTGACCTGTGCCGCTGAAGGCATAGGTGCTCTGTTAAAGGAAAATAGAGAGCTTAAAGAATTTGGAAAGCGCAGCAGCAAATAGCAGCAAATAATAGTTGAAGGTGATTTACTTGAAGAAAGGGAAGCTTTGGGTAATAGTATTGGTTGTGTTTGTTTTGGTTTGCATGGCAATATCAAGTGTAAACCAAAATAAAATAGGCATAATCTCTGATATTACCGGGATTGTACTTAGACCTTTTCAAAAACTTTATGTTGGGGTTAATAATGTGGTTAACTACGGATTTGATTATTTTCAGGACATGGGCGAATTGAAGGAAGAAAATGCCAAACTCTGTTCTAAGGTAACCATGCTTGAAGAGGATGTAGCTAAAAATAACAATCTTAAAATAGAAAATGAAAGACTTAGAGGTCTTGTGGATTTAAGAGGAAAAAATGATTCTTATGAAATGACAGGCGCATCGGTAACTTCTGAAGATCCGAGCGGCTGGTTCTCATATTTTCTCATAGATAAAGGAACGAAAGATGGGCTTAAAAAGAACTGTGTAGTTCTTGATTCGGAAGGTGTTCTCGGTCATATAGACAAGATTGGCTCTGACTGGGCAAGAGTAAAGACCATTGTTGAGCCCGGAAGCGCCTGCGGTGCCGAAATCAGCAGGACAGGGGATACAGGTATAGTTGAAGGAGATTCGTTACTTGGAGGTTTGTGTAAGATGACTTCTATTTCTAAAGAAGTCAGCGTTATACCGGGTGATTATGTAGTTACATCCGGAAGCGGAGACGTTTATCCGGCAGGTCTTACAATCGGAAAGGTAAAAGAAATTACCTCGGATGACTTCTCGCAAACTGCCATAGTCCAGCCTGCAGCTAATTTTAAATCTCCGAAAGAGGTTTTGGTAATTACCGAGGTTTATCCGAAAACACATAACTAATAAAAAAGGAGGAAGGAAAATGCCGGCTAAATTAAAAAAACTTATTTGCTTTATAATATTATTTCTGGTATTTTGCCTTCAAATAAGTCCTTTTGCACAACAAATAAATGTTGAAGGAGTAACACCGGATTTAATATTTATATCGTTACTCGTTTTAAGTCTTTATTTAAAGCCTTCAGAGGTTATTGCATATGCTTTCATATTTGGCTCTATGAATGATTTGCTGTATGGAAAGGTATATGGAATTACCGCAATTTTGTTTATAGGATTTGTGTGTTTGTTTTTACTTTTAAATAAGTATATTTATTGTGAAAGTTATTTTACCATATTCCTATATAGCTTTATAGCAACCTTGTCTTATGAGTCTATTTTAGCACTTGTGAACTTTGTAATTTGGGGGAAGGTTGACTTTTTAAACGAGATAGTAACTAAAATATTAGTTCAGTGTTTCTATAACGGATTGCTTACATTACCTGCTTTTGCAATAGTCCGCAATTTAATTAAGAAGAGACAGGAGGTGCGGTAAAAGTGGAGGAGCAAGGCAATAAGAAAAGATATATTACCCTTTCGGTAATATTATTGCTGTTTGCAGCTTTATGCATTACCAGACTGGTTATTCTTCAGCTTGTTAATGGTGAAGAATATTATCAAAAGAGCTTAAGCCGAACACAGAGAACAACAACTATAGAAGCCGCACGCGGAGAAATCTATGATAGATACGGCAGGGTTATTGTTTCAAACAGAATGGGCTTTTCTATTGAATTTCAGCGTGTTAAAGGCATGAAGGACGATGAAATTAACGGAATAATTATTGGAATTAATAACGTACTTAAGAAAAATGGTGACGAGTCTGTTTCAGATGAATTGCCCATAACTAAAGATGCACCCTATAAGTTTACTTTTGATGACACATCGGGTAAAGCTTTAAAAGAGTGGAAAAAGCAGATGTCTATACCATTAGGGTATTCAGCCACTGATGTTATAAATTATTACTGCAAACAGTTTAATATTGACAGTACATATACAAAGCAAGATAAAAGAATTGCTGCCGGCGTCAGATACTCAATGCTTCTTCGCGGTTTCAGCACCAATACATCCTATATCCTTGCTGAAGATGTTTCTAAAGATTCGGTAGTTTCAATAAAAGAAAGCTATGATGAATACAGAGGCATAAATATAATTACAAAATCAGTCAGGGATTATCCTTATGGTAGTATGGCTGCACACATTCTGGGTAGGACCGGGCTAATTAACGAAGAAGAGTACAGCAGCTTAAAAGGAAAGGGCTATAAGCTTAAAGACCAGGTAGGAAAGCAAGGACTTGAAAAATATCTCGAAAATGATTTAAGGGGAAAATCCGGAAAAGCTGTGGTAGAGCAGGATGAGAACGGACACTTTGTCACCTATACTCCTGTTGAAAAATCAGTGAGCGGAGATTCTGCTTATCTGACTATAGACTTGGATGTCCAGCAAGTTGCCGAAAAAGCTTTAAGCGATACCGTAAAAAATATATATGAAAACAGCGCAGCCAGCAAAGGATCAGGAAGGGATGTATCCGGAGCTGCGGCAGTAGCGGTAGATGTTAATACCGGGGAAATAATCTGTATGGCATCTTATCCGACATATCAAATAACAGATTTTAATAAGGAATATAATAACCTTATTTCCAACAGTAAAAAACCTTTATTTAACAGGGCTATTGCCGGAGTGTACTCTCCGGGTTCAACTTTCAAAATGGCAGTTGGAATTGCTGCGCTTGAAAGCGGCACAATCAGACCTACGGATACCATATATGATAAAGTAATTTTTACTTTGGGCTCCAGCCATTTTAAGTGCCTTAAAAACCATGGATATGTGGACGTATCCAAGGCAATCGGAGTTTCCTGCAATTATTACTTTTACACGGTTGGACATGAAATGGGTATAGAAACCATAAAAGACTATGCAGAGAGATTTGGATTTGGCAAGCATACCGGAATAGAGCTTGAAAGTGAAGAAGCAGTTGGAACAGTTGCTTGTCCCGAAACAAAAAGTGCAAGAGGAGAACCATGGTATGAAGGCTACACTGTACAGGCGGCAATAGGACAGGATGACAATAATGTTACTCCACTACAGCTTGCTTCGTATGTTTCCCAAATTGCTACGGGAGGCACAAGATATACACCTCACTTAGTAAAAAGCATATGTACCTATGAAGACAAAAAAATGATTTCCGAAACTAAATCGGCTGTTGAAGAAAGCTTTAAAATAAAGCCTGAAAACATAAAGGCGGTGCAGCAAGGCATGAGAATGGCTGCTACCGAAGGAACAGGCTCTTATTACTTTAAAGATTATAACATTGAAGTTGCGGCAAAAACCGGTACAGCTCAGGTTAACGGCGGTTCCGATAATTCATTATTTGTAGCCTATGCGCCTTTTAATAATCCTCAAATTGCAGTTGCGGTTGTTATAGAGCGTGGCGGCAACGGCTTTAATGGCGGACCGGTCGCAAAGGCTATAATAGACGCATATTTAAATGCGGCAAATGAAAAAGATTCAGACGGAGCGATTGACAAATTGTATTAAGGAGGGTAAAATATTGGGAAGGGTGATTGTTATAACATCCGGTAAAGGCGGAGTGGGAAAAACAACCGCGTGTGCAAATATTGGGGTTGCGCTTGCTATGAGCGGCAGGCGGACATTGCTTATTGACACCGATACAGGGCTGAGAAATCTTGACATTATAGTAGGACTTGAAAATAATGTTGTCTATGACTTACTTGATGTTACCTCCGGCCGCTGTGATTTTGACAAAGCGGTACTTACATACGAAAAATATCCCAATTTGTATATTTTGCCTACATCCCAGACCGGAGATAAAGACGATATTACTCCGGAGCAAATGATAAAACTATGCTCCGGCTTAAAAGAACGTTTTGATTTTATTTTAATAGATTGCCCTGCCGGTATTGAAAGAGGCTTTGAATGTGCAACAGCACCTGCCGAAGAAGCAATTATAATTGCTTCTCCCGATAAAGCATCAATGAGGGATGCGGATAAGGTTGCCGGCATTATAGAAAACTCCGAATACGGAGCAAAAAAGATATACCTGATTATTAACAGGCTGATTCCGGAACTTTCAGATAACGGCTTTATGGCCGGAGCGGCGGAAGTTTTGTTTACAGTATCAGTTAAGCTTTTGGGTATTGTTCCGGAGGATCCAAGGGTGCTTATTGATAGTTATGAGGGCATCCTATGCGTAAATGATAAAAGGTCCGAGGCAAGGAAAGCGTATTTAAACATTGCCAGAAGAATAATGGGTGAGGAAGTTAAACTGACTAACTATTGCAAAAAGAGGATATTTCACAAAAGATATAGATAAATCAAGTGTGAAAGGATGATTTTAAAATGAATATTGCACTTATAGCTCATGACAAAAAAAAGGGACTTATGGTTGAGTTCTGCCTTGCATATAAAAGTATACTTGCAAAGCATACGCTTGTGGCTACAGGAACTACCGGCTGCCTTGTTGAAGAAGCTACAGGTCTTAAAGTAACTAGATTTTTACCGGGCAGAGAAGGCGGAGAAGAACAGATTGCAGCACGTATAGCTTATAACGAAATTGATATGGTATTGTCCTTCAGAGACCCGTTTGCACAAACTTATGAGCCTGATATGCAGTCACTTTTAAAGCTGTGTGATATGCACACAGTTCCACTTGCTACAAATGTGGCAACAGCTGAAGCACTGATACACTCCCTTGCAAGGGGTGACTTAGACTACCGTAATAATTTACACGGAACCGATAGCAAGCTTGACTGATAACAAAACAAGGAGCAGTAACATATATGACAAAATCTCGCATGAACCTTATCAGAAACTTTTCTATTATTGCGCATATTGACCATGGTAAGTCTACCCTCGCGGACAGAATGATAGAAATTACCGGCGCTGTGGAAAAGCGTGATATGGATGAACAGATCCTTGACGACATGGAGCTTGAAAGGGAAAGAGGAATTACGATAAAGGCTCGTGCAGTCAGGCTTTTATATGATTATGAGGGAGAGACCTATGAGCTTAACCTTATAGACACTCCCGGCCATGTTGACTTTAATTATGAGGTTTCAAGAAGTTTGGCGGCCTGCGAAGGTGCGGTGCTGGTTGTAGATGCTTCACAAGGTATTGAAGCGCAAACACTTGCCAACACATACCTTGCTCTTGATGCCAATCTTGAAATTATGCCTGTAATTAATAAAATCGACCTTCCAAACGCAAGGCCGGAAGAAATCGC
>JAUZPY010000084.1 GCA_030705805.1 Bacillota bacterium
AAGGTTGAATTATTACCATCTATGGCGTTTGCTGCAGGGCTAAATGAACTTGAAGCTGTTATCTCCCACCGGGTCTTATCTACAAGAATTGAATTCTGAGCAAGAGTGTTATACGCGCTTCTTGCCGCAGTAAGAGTAGAGTAGTTTGAAACTGCAGCTTTTGCTTCAGTTGAAAGGGCTTCATAGGCATTTTCCGCAGCAATTATTTTATCAAGACAAGCCTGTGTATTTTCAACTGTTCCGATTGCGGAAATAAGGTTCTCGGTTGGCATTGCAGATAAATACTTGTAACCGGCTGCTGAATTGATATCGTTTAAGTAGAATTCTGACATAGCTCCATAATTTGAAACGGCGCTTGTTAAAACAAACTTAACCTTCTTAACCTCTATATTAAAACCAAAGCTTACATTTTGAGAAACAAGAGCCTGTGAGAAGGATCCGGAATATATAAGAACATAGTTTCCCGAATCTGAATCTGCTGCATAAACCTCGTAAGTCAAGGGGTAACCGTTAATGTCAACATAAGGATCAAAGGCAAACCCTGAGATAGTTGCACTTTGAGGAAGCGTTATTTCAAAATAGTGGGGAGGCAAAAGCTTTGTGGGTGTATACTGTGCTATCCAATAGGTTGATGTGATTCCGTCTAAAAGGTTAGAGGCAGTGTTTGCGCTCTGTACTGATGAAGCTGAAATAGCCCATGCGCTGCGGTTTGTAAGAATTGAAGTGTTTGTTGGGGGTGCAGCTTTCCCGACAACAACAGGGTATGTTGCAAGAAGTGTTGCACCATAATAAATTGATGCTGTTGTAGTACCTTGAGCAACTGCAGTAAGTGTAAAGGTGTCATTATCATATGTTGCAACATTAGTATCAGCAACCGTTACAGTAAGATTTGCGCTGGCATTGTAATCTGAGCTTGTTACCATAGGAACTGCTATTGCCGAGCCGTTGTCGGAAGATTCAGCAGTAAGAGTGATACCATCTGAGGTACTTACAGCATTTCCGTAGTAGTCGTAAAGAGCTGCAGAAGTAACAGATGTGTTGCCATTCATAATTTTATAAATATTTGCAGCAGCTTCGTCACCCAGCTCATTATAACCCTTCTGGCTGTGATGAAGGCCGGGCTTGATTTCTGAAAGCGTGGTTGGTCTTGTGTAACCGAAAAATGTACTAAATGCAGAAGAATCCGGATACTTTGCAGAGAAATAATTTGTAACACCGGTATCTGTACGCCATAAATCAGTATTTAATATAAGATAAATATTCTTATATGCATCAGAAGAAGAGTTGCCCATATAAAGCTGTGCAAGTCTAGGTCCTGACATATAATAGTCATTTGTAGTGTTGGCGTTAACACCTGCACGTACAAGCCAAATGCCGCAGTAGTTAAGCCCAAGATCGCTTACCCAACCGTTGTACATATTCATAAAGTTCTGTTTGTACTGGGCCATTGTATTTTCATGAGTTTGCCCGATACCGTTGGATTCACCCTGTAGCCAGAACAAGCCTGTTTTATCTGAATTAAGAACGTAATGGCCGTTTGAATTAAGGGCATTTTTAGCGGCATTCATATAGGCAACAGTCTTTGTATAACTACCAACTGTAGGCTGAAAATATTCAATTATCTGAGCACATACACCTGTATTTACAACCCAGATTTTCATCCCCCATTCATCGGAAAGCTTTGCTCCGAGAGCACTGGCAGCTGCTGCAGACCATTTTTCCCAACTTGAGCCTGAAATGCAAGAAGGAGTGCGGCCGCCGTTTACAGCAGTTTCTTTAGCAAATGGGATTGTTACGTTATCAAGGCTTAATGAGGTGTTCATTGAATTTGTGATAAGAAATTTGTTTTCATAGTCTCCTGTGGCATCAACTGAAAGAGTGTAATCAGAAGAATCACCTGCAGCGTTGCTCTGCCCTGAGATAAGAACAAGTGCAATGTTTGCCTTTTTAACTGTAACAACATGCCTTGTACCATTGTAAAGCACGGCTCTGCCAAGACCGGAAGCTGTAATTTTCCCGGAAGCTGAATCATATGTAACAACTGTAGCATCACCTAAAGATGAACCTTCAGTGCTTATATTTTGAAGAAGCACGGTTGCACCTGAAAGGGAAGCTATATCATCATATTCAAGTGCAATAATGGAAGCATTCAAAGCAGTTTCTGCAGTATCTAATATTCCTTCAACTTCACTAATTGTTGCTGCTGCATTTATTGATGACGTATAGGAAGAAATAGTAGACTGGATACTGCTCCAGTTGGTTGGATAGTCAGCTTCATAAAAGCCTGCATTAAGCTCGGATATCGCAGCTGATTTTGCCGCATCAAGTTTTGCTGCACTATTGCTTACAGCCATACTTACCTTAGCATAAGAATCATCAAGGCTGATTGTGTAGTTATATGTTCCTTCACTTAAAGACTCAACGTATGCTGATGTGAAACTGAATACATGGTTACTGAAGGTATAATTTGATGGGTCAATTATATTGCTGCCATTCATTACAGAAACAACAGAACTGCCGTATGTGCCGAAGTCAAAAGAAGCGGAATAAGAAGATGCAGTATCTATTGTGAGACTGTCAAAGCTAACTTTCGGTTTGAGCAGATGAATTTCATCGGCAACAGCATAACCCGCAATTGAGGATGTTACCTTAACCCGGTAATACCTGTATGATACATTTGAACCAAAGGATGTTTCCTTAACAGTAAGGTCGCCTGCGTAAGTATCACTTGCAATAGCTGTCCAAGCACTGTAGTCATCGGATCCGTAATAGGTTACACCTGTATAAACTCCTGTAGCATTTGAAGGACGGGGGTAATATCTTAAGCCGGAGGCTTGCGTTTCGGCTTTAGTGTCAATATCAATGTAGAATGGGGGAAGATCCTTGAATTGTGTAGTACCACCAATTACATAGTAATAAGACTGCGCTAAATTAGCAGTGTTGCCGTTAATGGCACCGATAGCACTTGAGCCTATTACTGAATCGGAAGTGATGCCCCATGAAGTAGTGGCTGTAATTTCATCATCATGGTATCCGGTTGGGTATGTAGATGAATTGTAAGCCTTTGGAGCGGATGAAAGTGACTGCCAGTTGTATACGGCAACCAATCTTACATATCCTTGTGAGGCGTCGGAAAAGGTAATAACAAAATCCACATAGGATCTTCCGTAAAGATCTAATTCTACGCCTATATATCTTCTGGAAACGGTAAATGCACCAGTTTGAGAATCATAGGTATAGTTTTTAACTGCACTTGCAAGCGGCGAAATCCATGGTGTTGTACCATCACCTTGAGTGACCGTTTTACTATCAACAGTTACAGAAGATATAGTTTTACCTGTAGGGATCGTAAAGGTTACGTCCCCTGTGGGTGTTCCACCTACGGTAGAAGTAATAAATGAAAAGTTTTTGGAATCGTAGCATGTAAGACCTTCTGCACCGATACTCATGGGCACTGTAACAATCAAGCTTAAAATGAAAGTCAATACGAGTACCATGGCAAGTTTTTTTCTCATAAATATGCCTCCTTATATATAATAAAGTAGGGTAAAAAAACCCTGCTTATATTAATGCTAATTGAAGGGTATTACGCCAATATATAAATTTATTTTTTATGTATAAAAGGACTTCCAAATTTTACTGGGATACACTATGATAATACCACATTTAAATATGGTATTCAAGTATTTTGACATAAAAAAAAAGCATTTTAATATGCAGTATGTAAGACCTTTTAGATGGTTAAAGCAAAAATCTTTACAAGCAGTACGTTATTTTTTATCCTACCTTTATTATATAAAAAAATATAATAAAAAGCAAGAAAAATATAACAATATACAAATATATAATGTTTTTAAGCAATATAATAATGTTTTTGAGTAAAATAAAAGACAGCCTGACTTAATGTAGGCTGTCTTTTACTTAACCTTATTTTATCTAGGAATTAATAATCTCATCCCAACATTAATAATGTCATCTTCATTTATATCGTTTGCGGCTAATATGCTTTCCAGTGTAGTATTATAGCGCTTCGCAATGCTCCAGAGAGTATCTCCGCTTTGAACAAAATAAATAACAATTGATGCTCTTTCGGGAGGCGGCGCTTCTTCTGAGCTTGCAGAATTTATTACTTTATATTCTCCGTTATCCATGCGAAGGGTTAGGCTTGAATTTAGTATGCACCTTAAGTCCAGCTGAGCAGGATTTAAGAAATTATAATCTGTATGCGTTACTTCGGCAGAATACTCGGGAGAAATATCTTCTGAAGGACATTCATAACTTTGAGAGTAGGGAAGTTCGTGAGTAAATGATGCTATAGGTCCAAATCCAGGGGCAGTGAAGTAAAGAACATGTACTAAGACCATTCCGTTTACTGTAATACGGCCTTTATCCATGTTTATTTCAGCAGGCATTGCTTCAGAATTAACTAGGCAAACCTGTTCCATAGGAGGCATAGATGAGGGCAATACAGCTGTATCTTTTAATGTTAAAGCTTCCGAACGCTCATCTATGATTTCTGATTTTTTAGTATTAGTGCTTGCAATACCTACTGTTTTACCGGGAATAAAGGCATCTTCTACAACACTTAAATTAACATCTGCAAAAGCAAGAACATTAGCTTTTATATCTGCCCCAAAGGAAATTACTCTGCGCTCTCCGTCCATATTGATATCATCATGGCATGATACAGCGCCTAGACACAGATATATTCTGCATACCATATCTTCCGTCAGGCCCGGTACGTCGATTATTTCGGTAAAAGGCAATTCATGCTCCATTGACTGCAATGTTCCGTCTTCTCCGGCATATAGCTGAAATACCTTTACGGCTCCTTTTAAAACTGCTTTGCCCGCAACAATTTTTATATCCTTATCAATTATTTCAGGACAGCATCTTAAAAGCTCACCGATTTCGCTCTGACCTGAAGGCACGATTAAAGTATCCGATACCGAAAATTCTTCAGTACCAGAAGCGGCAATATAGGTTGAGCCTATTTTTTCACGCTTCATTTGTACATCCGGTGCAGATATATCTGTTACCACAGCTATATTTTCTGTGGTATAAGCTGTAAAATCAATGGAAATAACAGCTTTTAACGAAACTTTACGGCTGTTAAAAAGGTTGCATTCGGTATGCACTACCTTACAGCAAGCAAAAGTTTCGGTTTCAGGTGTAATACCCTGTATGTCATTAATATGATTAAAGGGTAGTTTGGCAGTTAAAGCCTTTACCGTGTCCTCGCCTTCCGGCCGATACAATATTTGAAAATCGGCACTGCCCGTAAAGACTACTCTGCCTTTTTGCACATCCTTTTTTTCCAAAATACACCGGCAGCACACGTCCAGTATGTTAAGTATGTCGGGCTTAGTGTCGGGTACAATGGCATCTCCCTCCGTCAGCACCTCCATCTGTACCTTTGCGGACGGAAAGCTTGAAAAGATATTTTCTTTATAAAGTTCCAGTTCCATTTTATCCTTCCTTTCCTTATGCTTATTTCAAATATATTAGAAGAATGATTGATATATTACAAAAAATTCCTTGAAAAGAATTTCGGTATGCAATATAATAATAAAATAGGAGTGATTTTATGAAAATAGCGGTGATAGGAGCAGGAGCTTCAGGCTTAACTTGTGCTATTGTTATTAAAAGACTGGGACATGCTGCTGTAGTTTTTGAAAAAAACAGCCGTGCAGCTAAAAAGCTTCTTGCAACCGGTAACGGCAGGTGTAATTTAACCAATGTTAATATGGATTTAAGCTACTATCACGGCGACACAGGATTTGCTTCATATGCACTATCTTCCTTTAATCAATATGATGTTATGAATTTTATGGAGAGTCTTGGAGTTGTGCCTGTTATAGAAGAAGACAGGATATATCCTTATAGTTTTCAAGCTTCTTCGGTAGTTGATATGCTAAGACTTGGCGCTGAAGGCATGGAAAAGTGCGAAGAGGAAGTAATTAAATTAACTCCGCTTAAAAATGAATTTCAAATCCATACAAAAAAAGATATTTATAAATTTGATAAAGTAATAGTCTGCTGTGGGGGAAAGGCGGCACCAAGACTGTCCGGAGGGGGAAGTTACGAACTTCTAACTAAACTCGGACACAGTATGACCGAGCTTAAGCCGGCCATTGTTCAGCTAAAGGCGAAGGGCACAAAAGCTATGGACGGGATAAAAGTTAATGCTTTAGTAAAAATGGGAGATAAAACAGAAAAAGGAGAAGTTCTTTTTACCTCTTATGGACTATCGGGGCCACCTATTTTGCAGCTTTCAAGAGATGCTGTAGGCAAGGCTATAGAGCTTGACCTTGCACCGGATTTAGATTTTGGCCGGATATGTGATATATTAAATAACAAGAAGATTTTTCCGGAACTTACATTGGAAAATTTATTTACAGGCTTTTTAAATAAAAAAGTAGGCCGGGAAATTTTAAGGTTTGCCGATATAATGCCATTTTCCAGAGAAGCAAAAAGCCTTTCCGATAAGGAAATAAAGAAATTAGCATCTTTAGTAAAATGTCTGCCGTTTGAAATTGAAGGTACTATGGGCTTTGATAATGCCCAGGTTACTGCCGGAGGCATAAAGTGCTCTGAATTTGATGATAAAACTATGGAGTCAAAGCTTCACAAAGGACTCTATGCTGCAGGTGAAGTTTTAGATGTGGACGGAGACTGCGGTGGTTATAATCTTCAATGGGCTTTTTCTTCGGCGCATTTGGCAGCCCTAAGTGCGTGCCGGGAGGCAGAAAATGATAAAACTTGACAACATAAAAATGCCTCTTGACCATTCCCGAGAAGATTTATATGAAAAGGTATGTAATATACTAAAAAAAGAACCGGAAGAATGGTATATATATAAAAAAGCAGTAGATGCTCGGAAAAAAACAGATATCTGCTTCGTATATTCCGTAGTGATAAAAGTACCCAAAGAAGATATATTAATTAGACGTTTAGAAAATGCCAAAATTTTTACAGAAGAAGTTTTTAATTATCCAACTTTAAAAAAGAAGCTTGATAAAAGACCTGTTGTAATCGGCAGCGGACCTGCCGGTACTTTTGCGGCACTTTGCCTTGCTAAAGCAGGTGCAAGACCTTTAATAATTGAGCGGGGCAAAAAAGTCAGCCAGCGCACAAAGGATGTTGATAATTTCTTTTTGGGCGGAAAGCTTAATTCAAATTCCAACGTTCAGTTTGGGGAAGGCGGTGCAGGAACTTTTTCCGACGGTAAATTAAATACAGGGACTTCTTCCCCTTACCTTAGAAATGTTCTTAATGAATATGTAAACATGGGTGCACCTTGCGAAATTAAAATTGATGCAAAGCCTCATATCGGTACGGATATTTTAAAGGTTGTAGCCGAAAATTTCAGAAAAGAGATAGCTTCATGCGGAGGGGAATACTTATTTGAATCCAAAGTAAGTGAAATTGAAATAAAGGACGGAAGGATAGAAGCTGTTTATGCGCCGGATAAAATTGAAGTAAGCGGGGTAATTCTAGCCATAGGGCACAGCGCAAGAGACACTTTTTCCATGCTGAAAAGCCATGGGGTTAACATAATACAAAAGCCTTTTTCCGTAGGGTTAAGAATAGAGCACCCTCAAAGTCTTATAAATAAAGCTCAGTTTGGAAAAATGGCAAATCATCCGGCCCTACCCGCAGCTGATTATAAATTGTCGGATGAATGCTATACCTTTTGTATGTGTCCGGGCGGATATGTAGTTGCAGCTGCCAGTGAAGAGGACAAAATAGTTACCAATGGTATGAGCTTCTCGGGTCGTGACGGAGAAAATGCCAACAGCGCACTTTTAGTTAATGTGGGCGCAGAAGATTTTGGGTCGGAAGATGCGCTTGCAGGGGTATGGTTTCAGCAGGACATAGAAAGCAAAGCCTTTAA
>JAUZPY010000085.1 GCA_030705805.1 Bacillota bacterium
CCGAGCTTAGAATACAGCTCTTTTGCGTATTCGTATGCGTTTTTAGTCTTCATATTTATTCCTCCAATACAAGATTTCAAGCTTAACCTATATTTTAAGTCATATTCATTCTTTAGTCAAGCATTATTTGTAAAAACAAGCCAGCAGCTTACCGCAAACTGAAATAATGTCATTTATAATAAAAAACAGTGCAACAAAGAAAAGCTAAAAGGCTTGACACCTGCTTTTAACGGTACCAAGACTTTTAGCTTTTCTGACTTTTTCCTGATATTCACCTTATTTTATAAACCTATTTCAGTCAGTGCTTTTCTCATTACCTGGGCACTGTTTTTCAGTCCGTTAGCTT
The DNA here is from genome assembly GCA_030705805.1 of Bacillota bacterium. GTDB lineage: Bacteria > Bacillota > Clostridia > CAKSNL01 > HGM11501 > JAUZPY01. Next base: position 347 of record JAUZPY010000085.1, read on the forward strand.
CTTCTTCTGATAACGGAACCTCCAATATTTTTTTAGCGCCGCCTTTACCCATAACGGTTGGCAGTGAAAGGCAAATATCGTTAACGCCATATATGTCGTCTATAAAGGATGATACTGTCAGCACGGAATTTTCATTTCTTACAATTGCTTCAACGATTCTGGATACCGCCAAAGCAACAGCATAATATGTGGCACCTTTCTTTTCAATTATCTCGTATGCAGCATCTATAACCTTCTTATGCATTTCCTTCATTTCAAGTCCCTGACATTTTCCGCAGGCCTTGCAATAATCCTGAACGCACAATCCGGCCACATCGGTTAAGCTCCAGATTGCAACCTCGCTGTCCCCGTGCTCTCCGATAATATATGTTGATATATCTCTCATATCAACGCCCACATGATCGCTTATCAGATACTTCAGTCTTGAAGTATCAAGCACAGTACCCGATCCGATAATCTGATGACTATCTAAGCCGGACAGCTTATAAGTGGCATATGTTAAAATATCCACAGGATTTGTTACAACGATTATTACAACGTCGCTCTTACAGTACTTTGTAATGTTTGGAACTATGCTCTGAAAAACCTCATAATTGCGTCTTAAGAGGTCCATTCTGTCTTCGCCGGACTTTTGGCTGACTCCGGCGGCTATAATAATGATATCTGCATCACGGCAGGTATCATAGTCCTCTGAAAGTATTTTTACAGGTGGTACAAAGGATACACCGTGGCTAATGTCAAGTGCATCTCCCTCCGCCTTATTTTTGTCTATGTCTATAATGGATATTTTCGAAAAAAGGCCCCCTATAGTAAGTGTGTACGCTGTTGTAGAACCTACTAATCCGTCTCCTATAATAACTGCCTTACCTGTATACATAATAATTGCCTCCAAAAAAAATACTAACCCAGGTTACAAACCTTTGGGTTAGTATTTCATTAAATTACCTTTTTATTCAATATAACTGATAATCTTTTTGGGGCAGTTCTCAACGCAATTTCCGCAGTGAACGCATTTATCATAATCAATTCTTGCTAAGTTATCTATGACCTTAATCGCATCTTCGGGACAACCTCTTTCACATTTGCGGCATGCAATGCATCCGTCAGGACATGAATTTTTCATATCGATAGTCTTATCATGCGAACTACACTTTACAATAATTTTTGTCGATTCCGGCATTATCTCAAAAAGGCCTCTCGGACAAGTGCGTTTACATACTCCGCAGCCGGTGCACTTATTTTTGTTTACTGTAGGAACTCCTTCAATTACATCAATTGCTCCCACCGGACATGCTTTTGCGCAGCTGCCAAGTCCGAGGCATCCGTAAGTGCAGCTTTTTCTGCCTCCTGCAAGATTATTAGCATAGGTGCAGTCTTCTATTCCTTCATAAACATACCTTTGATAAGCTCCGCCTGTACAATGCAAATAAGCGTACTTTTTAACAAACTCGGACTGAACGCCCATAACTTCCGAAATATATTTAGCAACTTCGGCGCCGCCTACAGCACAAAGATTGCACGGAGCTTCTCCCGAAACAATAGCTTCGGCATATCCGCCGCAGCCGGAAAATCCGCAGCCTCCGCAGTTAGCTCCCGGAAGAGTTTCTTCTATCAGCTGTATACGCTCGTCTTTTTTTACTTTAAAAATTATACCTGCAAAAGCAAGCAGCGCTCCGAAAAAGAGTCCTAATCCGCCTAATATAAGGGCGGGAATTAAAATTTCTTTCATAACTTCTCCCCCTTATATATTAAATCCGGAAAAGCCCATAAATGCCAATGCAAGAAGGGCCGCCGATATCAGAGCAACCGGAAAGCCTTCCATAGCCTTCGGATAATCAGATGTTTCAAGCCTCTCTCTGATTCCTGCCAAAAGCACTATTGCCAGGAGGAATCCAAGGCCGGCGGAAACTCCGTACCAAACGGCTGTAAATACAGTATATATGCTTGTATCGGCTGCATATATGGCAACGCCCAATACCGCACAGTTTGTTGTAATCAAAGGAAGATAAATTCCCAAAGATGCATAAAGTGCCGGCACCGATTTTTGAAGGAACATTTCAACAAACTGAACCAGTGCTGCTATAATCAATATAAAAACAATGGTTTGCAGATACTCAAGGCCTAAAGCCTCAAGTACATATCTTTGAACAAGGTGGGTCATAAGGGTTGACAGACCCATAACAAAGGTTACGGCCAGTCCCATTCCGACTGCCGTATCTACCTTCTTTGAAACACCTAAAAAGGGGCATATACCCATGAACCTAACCAGTACAAAATTTTCAACAAGTATTGCGCCTAAAGAGATACTGAACAGTTCTGCAATAAGCTTCATTTAGAATCAGCACTCCTTTTCTGTGAAATATAATTAAATAAGGCCAAAAGACTTCCTAAAACCAGAAAGCCGCCGGGTGCCATTACAAATACCCCTATGCCGGATGACGCAAAATGCCAGCCTAATATTGAGCCGCTTCCCAGTATTTCTCTTATAGCTGAAATAAGAGTCAGTGAACAGGTAAATCCAAGTCCCATGCCAAGTCCGTCCAATGCGGAAAGAAATGGACTATTCTTAGAAGCATATGCTTCGGCTCTGGCAAGAATAATACAGTTTACAACAATCAGCGGTATAAAGATACCAAGACTGTTATAAAGAGTAGGCACATAAGCCTGCAAAAGCATCTGAATTATTGTTACAAAGCTTGCTATAACAACAATATAGCCTGCTATTCTAACTTTAGATGGAATGAAATTTCTTAAAATAGATATAAACAAATTAGAAAATATCAGTACAACGGTAGCCGACAAACCCATACCTATACCATTTACAACAGACGTTGTTACAGCTATTGTAGGACACATGCCAAGCACCAGTATAAAGGTGGGGTTTTGAGTCAATATGCCTCTTCTAAGGCTCTCTATAAGGCTTTTCATTTTTCATCCGCCTCCTTAGAACTTGACTGCGACAAGCTTTTAACATCGCCCTGCGACGCACTCTGTTCGTTTCCTGCAGCGATACCGTTATCTTTAAAGTAAGTTCCTGCAATCTTTGAAGCTGCATTTATACCGCTTACTATTCCGCCGCTTGTCTTTGTTGCTCCGGTAATATAAGCCGGATCCTTTCCGCTCTTATCTAATGTAAGAGGAGCCTCTCTTCCTGCAAAGGATGCTTTATAAGTTTCAGCTGTAGCTTTTGCGCCAAGTCCCGGGGTTTCATTATGAGAAAGAATATCAATGCCTGTTATTTTGCTTCCGTCAGCGGATATTCCTGTCATAAGCATAAGACCATCCGAATAGCCCTTGACATCCTGCAATATACAAATACCTATTACTTTTCCACCTTTTTTTGCAACGGATGCTTTTACTCCCTTAATATCCACTTTCTCATACTCATCAGCAGGCAGAACTTTCATACAGCTGTCTTGAAATTTCTTGTCATCGTTTTTTGTAATGGTATCTTTAGTCAGATAATTTACAGCTGCCAGTATTAATGTTGCCGTAAAGCATATTATAAATAGCCTTAATGCCACAGAAATTATCTCACGGCTTCTTTTTTCTTCCATGAAGACACCTCCCCGAATCTCTTAACTTTTACTAATCTGTCAATCAGTGGTGTTGCTGCATTCATCATTAAAATGGCATAGCTTACACCCTCAGGATATCCGCCGTAATGCCTTATAGCTACTGTCAGCAAGCCGCAAATGATACCTGCTATAACCATGCCCTTTTCTGTCATAGGACTTGTTACATAGTCTGTTGCCATAAAGAATGCGCCCAGCATAAGTCCGCCGCTTAAAATCTGCATCAGCGCGTATTCTACGGAAAATCCGCCTAAAAAGTAGCTGCATATTGCTACAACTGCAATGTAGGTAAGAGGCAGATGCGGCTTTATTATTTTTCTTGCAATCAGATAAATACCGCCGAGTATTAAAAGAACTGCGCTTGTTTCACCGATACAGCCGCCTGTTTTTCCTATAAACATATCTAAAAGGCTAAGTCCTTTGGTTGAGCCTTCCTTCATAATCGCAAGCGGGGTTGCGCTTGTAACTGCGTCAGCTGCCAAAAGGCCTGAATACATAGGCTGAGCAAAAGAGGTCATCTTGCCTAAAAAGGATGCCATAAGAAAAGCTCTTGCACACAAGGCCGGATTCATAAAATTACCTCCAAGCCCGCCAAACAGCTGTTTAACAACTATGATAGCGAAAGCGGCCGATAAGGCAACTGCCCAAAAAGGCATAACAACGCTTACATTCATTGCTATAAGGATGCCTGTTAAAAGTGCGCTGCAATCACTGATTGTATTTTTTTTCTTTGCTATTTTGTTATATAAAGTTTCAGCTAAAAGCGACGAAGCTATAGATACAACAATCATTATGAGGGCTCTGAACCCAAAGAAGTAAATCCCTGCCATGGCAGCAGGGCAAAGAGCCAAAAATACCTCCAGCATAATTGAAGATGTTTTGTGACTGCTTCTTATATGCGGAGTTTCAGAGACTGTAAGGTTTTGAACATTTATATTATCCATCATACACTCTCCTATCTCTTTGCTCTTAAGGCGCTCTTGCCTCTTCTTATTGTAGATGCTGGGTTTCTGTCTGAAGGGCAGCTATAAGCACAGCAACCGCATTCAATACAGTTCATAATCCCGCCTTTTTCAGCCTCATCCCATTCTTTTTTATTAACCAGCTTGTTAAGCACTACCGGCATAAGACCCATGGGGCAGGCTGAAATACATCTGCCGCAGCGTAGACAAGGCATTTCTTCCTTGGTACCGATATCGTCATCTGTTAAAGCCAAAAGACCTGAACAGGTTTTTGTAACAGGAATATCAATACTGCACTGCGCAATTCCCATCATCGGACCGCCCATAACAATTTTCTTGGGCTGGCATACAAACCCTCCCGCGGCTTCAAAAACCTTCCAAAACGGAGTTCCTATTCTAACAAGAAAATTGCCCGGTTCTTTAAGTGCAAGGCCGGCAACAGTAACAACTCTCCTTGTAACAGGGATGCCGCTTCTTACCGCTCTGCTCATAGATGATACTGTATCAACATTAAATACCAGCACCCCTATATCAGCCGGCAGACCGCCTTCTGGCACTTTTCTTTCCGTAACAGAATAGATAAGTTGTTTTTCACTGCCTTGAGGGTATCTGGTCTTTAAGACTTTAATTTGCATATTGGAGCGCAGCTTATCTTTAAGAATTTTAGCTGCGTCAGCCTTATTGTCTTCAATTGCTATAATGCCTTTAAAAATACCAAAAGCGTGAAGCAGAAGATCAAGCCCGTCAATCATATCATCGGGACGCTCTACCATTGTACGATAATCGCTGTTTAAATAAGGCTCGCATTCCGCTGCATTAATTATAACAGTATCTATCTTTTTATCTGTAGAAAGCTTCACATGGGTCGGGAACCCTGCGCCGCCCATACCAACCATGCCGGCATTTCTCACAATGCCAATCAGCTCATCTTTTGAAACGTATCCGACCGGAAACGTTTCTCCTACAGAAGCTTCCTTATCCTCGAAGTCATTTCTTATAATAACGGCTTCTGCCATATCGCCCCTTGGTGATAACACTTTATCTATCTTTTCTACTGTTCCCGATACGCTGCTGTGAACAGGAGCAGACATAAATTCCTTGCTGTCTCCTATCACCTGGCCTTTTAATACTTTATCGCCTATAGCAACGCAAGGTGTACAAGGTTTTCCGCCCTGCGCCATAATAAAGGTCATCAGTTCTGTAGGTTCCAGTTCCTTTACGGGACAGTTTTTTGTCTGTTCCTTTCTGTCAGGAGGATGAATTCCTCCCTTAAATCCTGAAAAAAACATTTAGATGCCTCCTTAACTTGAAATGTGGGTACTTATAGCCCATTAAATTATATTATCACAAAATTCACGCATTATCAACAAAAAATTGCTTCCAATAGCCAAGAAGTGTGCAATTAAAATTGCTTAAATTCCATTTTTCGCTAATTTTTTTACTATTCAATAACCTTAAAATCAAATTCTATGGTATCATCCTTTGAATCATGGGCAATCCAAAGCTTAAAATCACCCGGCTGGGCATCATTGACCATGTCCTCTCTTGTAAAAGCCAGGCTTTTTGCTTTAAGAGTAAAGGTTACTGTCTTTTCTTCATGGGGTTCTAAATACAGCTTCTTATAGCCTTTAAGCTCTTTTACAGGTCTTACTCTTGAGCCGAATAAGTCCCTTACGTATAGCTGCATGACATCACTGCCCCCACATTTTCCTGTATTTTTAACTTTTACGCTTACCGTAAGTTCCCCATCCTTTGCCATTACATCTTGAGATAATAAGGCATCGCTATACTCAAAAGAAGTATAGCTTAATCCATAGCCAAAAGGATACAGGCACTCTACGGGAGCATCTATGTACTTAGCTTCAAATCTGTTTCTTCCTATGGGCGGACGTCCGGTGTTATAATGGTTGTAATACACAGGAATTTGACCAAGCCTTTCAGGAAAACTTGTAGTTAAATGACCGGACGGATTAAATGATCCTGTAAGCACTTCGGCTACAGCGCTTCCTGTTTCTGTGCCAAGCTGCCACATATATACTATTGCCGAGGCTCTGTCTTTATAACCTGTAAGTACCAAAGGTCTGCCTGCTGAAATCAGCAGAACTACCGGTTTACCTGTATCAAAAAGGGCATTTATAAGTTCGTCCTGAACTCCGGGTAATTCAAGGCTTGCACGGCTGCTGGCTTCGCCTGACATGTTTTTTGTTTCGCCGACAGCAGCAATAATCACATCAGACTCATTTGCAATCTTTAAAGCTTCCTCAAAGCCTTCCTTACTATCATCTTCAAAATCGCATCCATAACTTACTTTCAATCTGTCACCCAAAAGCTTCGATAGACCTTCCGCTACTGTTACGGTCTGTTTTTCATCGTAAAGGCACGACCAGCTTCCCAGAACCGATTCCGAATCCTCGGAAACAGGTCCGATTAAGGCAACCTTTGCATCTTTCTTTAAGGGAAGTACCCCGTTATTTTCAAGAAGTACAATGGCGTTTTCAGCGCACTCTTTTACTGCCTGCCTGTGCTCCGGAGCAAAGAAGCATTTCTCCCCATCCGGATCTACATAAGGCTCTTCAAAAAGGCCCAGCATATATTTAATAGTAAGAATATTCAGTACTGATTCATCCACCATCTCTTGTGTAATTTTGCCTTCTTCAATCAGACAAGGCAGGTTATTATTGTACAAGTCGCCTGCCATAACCATGTCAACTCCCGCGCTGAAGCCTTTATATGCCGCGTCTTTGTCGTCTTCTGCATAGCCGTGAGCTTCTAGCTCTGATATGGCCATTGCATCGCTGACAACAAAACCCTTAAATCCAAATTGATCCCTTAACACGTCACGTAAAAGGTACTTATTACCCGTACATGGCACACCGTTAACGTCATTAAAAGCTGACATAACCGTTGCCGCTCCCGCATCTATTCCTGCCTTAAATGAGGGCAGATAAACGTCATGGAGAGTCTGCAGCGACATATCAACGCTGTTATAATCTCTTCCTCCAATACAAGC
>JAUZPY010000086.1 GCA_030705805.1 Bacillota bacterium
ATAGCGCCCGAGAGAAAAACCTTTTATCCGAACCAAGAAAAAAATAAGCTGTATGAAAGCAATATGAAAAAATACAGAAAGCTGTATGCGGCTGTTAAATCATTGGAGGTGTAATTATGAATCCCTATATTGGACACCCATTGCAAATAAGAGGTGCCGAGGAGCATGTACTTTCAGCCGGAAAAGGCAGAGGTATGCGCCTGCTGGAAGTGAGAAACGGAAAAGGACTTGAGTTTACAATATCGCTTGACAGGTGCGCAGACATTTCAAGGCTTACCTTTGAATCAGTAAACATGGGTTAGTTCGCCCCATGCGGATATGTAGCACCCAGCTACTACGATAAAGAGGAAGCAGGCTTTTTAAAAAGCTTTACCGCAGGCTTTTTTACCACTTGCGGCCTGGCTTCAGTAGGTACACCATGCGTAGATGAAGGGGAAAGCTTTCCGCTTCATGGCAGCATTTCAAATACCCCGGTTGAAAATTTCAGCATAGAGGAAACGGACAATGAACTTATTATAAAAGCGGAAATAAGAGATGCCGCTCTTTTTGGAAGACAGATGGTTTTAAGAAGGACCTATCTATGCTCATATGAAAAAAATGAACTTACCGTTAAGGATGAAATAATAAATATTTCTTCAAGGAAGTATCCTTTAATGCTTCTTTATCACTGCAATATGGGCTATCCCTTACTTAGCGAAAATGCCAGGGTTGTTATACCCCATGATAGCGTTGTCCCGAGAAATGACCATGCGGCAGAAGGCATTAAGGAAGCTCTCATTATGGAAAGGTCACAAGCCGATTTTGAAGAGCAGTGCTATTACTATGACGTTAAGGAAAAAGAAGGATATGCCGCCTGCGGAATTTTTAATCCGGACATAGAAAAAGGATTGGTAATAAAATTCAAAAAAGATACCCTGGACTATTTTACACAGTGGAAAATGAACGGTGAGCATGAGTATGTTTTAGGCTTGGAGCCCGGAAACTGCAGTCCGGACGGAAGAGCTTCTCACAGAGAAAGAGGGACTTTAAAATATTTGGAGCCAAATCAAAGCTATAGCACAGAACTGGCTTTCAAATTCTATAAATCCGAAAATAATTTTACGGAGGATTTAAAATGATAATTTCAGAGAGAAGTGAGGTTGAAGCGGTTTATCGGTATGCTTCTAAAAAAGGATGGGTTTTACCTTGTTTTTGCAGCGAAAACCTGACTACAACTGAGGCGGTTTTGTCCGCAGCGGGCGATTATGCGAAAGCAAATAATATTGAAAGGATGCCGGTCGTTTTAGCTATTACCTGTGCCTACGCACATCGTTCACAGGCAAGCTATTATACAAATACCGGTGATGTTAAAACAGGTCTTGAACTGTTTTATAACGATATCAAAGTTTTAACAGGAAAGGGCGGACCTTTTGAACATATTGACGTGCTGATACATCTTGACCATATTCAGCATGATCTTGACCATGAAATCGCATATTCGGACCTTTCAAGATTTTCATCTATTATGTATGACGCATCTTCACTGCCTCTTTCTGAAAATATAAGGAAAACAGCTGAATTTGTAAAAGCCAAGGGCAAAGAAATTTTTATTGAGGGTGCTTGCGACGAAATAGTTGAAGCCACAGGGGATAAGCATAATGATATAACTAAAGCTTCCAGCGCTAAAAAATATTTAGAAGAAACCGGTGCGGATATTATAGTTGCAAACCTTGGAACGGAGCACAGAGCCACAGGAAAAGACCTTTTTTATCATGGCGATGCAGCAAGAGAGATAAAAGATTTGATTGGGACAAGGATTGTTCTGCACGGCACATCTTCGGTAACCAACAAGCAGGTAAAAAACCTTTTTTCCGACGGTATTTGTAAGGTTAATATATGGACAGCCTTAGAAAGAGATTCATCTCCGGCGATTTTTGAAGATATGATAAAAAATGCAGTTTTAGCAGCAGGTCCTGAAAAGGTAGAAAAACTTATCGGGGAAGGATATCTTACCCCAAAATGTTTAACCAACGAAAAAATTTCTATTGCTCACTTTACAAGTGCACACAGAAACAAAATCATGTTTGAAGAAATTAAAAAAATGGTAACTGCTTATTTTGAAATGTGGTATAATTAATCCGTATTAATTAACACATTTATTGGAGGGGAACAGCTTGAAAAATTTATGTTTTAATGAAAATGGATTACATATGGTTTTCGCAGTAAATGATTTGGGTGAACTTTTACTCATACACTTAGGCACCGCAGAATATGTTGACAGGAATCTCACACCCGGCGAGCTTTCCGCCTTTCGCCCTGTGGAAATTCAGGTTACGGGTAAAAATCAAAAAGACCATCATGGCGCAAAGCATACGGGAACAGATTGCGGAGGAAAGCTTATATATAAAAACCATACTTTAGAATCAAATGCAGAAGGAAAGCTTTTGACCTTTGCTCTTGAAAATGAAAATTTAAACGTACAAATATATTACCAATTCTATACTGGCATGAGTGTTATTCGTTCGTGGACGGGAATTACTAACATATCAAAAGAAAGTCAGGGTCTTGAATATGTGAGCTCCTTTTCGCTGACGGGAATAGAGTTTGGGGGAGCAGGCACGCCCAATGAGAAGCTTCGTGTTATGATACCTCATAATACATGGACAAGAGAATTTGACTGGAAAACCTATACCCTTGCACAGCTGGGATTCCACAAAATCGGCTCAAGAGCTTTAAAGAGAATTATGGCAAGTAACACAGGGACTTGGTCTTCTAAAGAATTTCTTCCGATGGGCTGCGTTATAAATACTGAAACTACCGGTTCGATTCTCTGGCAAATTGAGCATAACGGATCATGGACATGGGAAATCAGCGACCTCGAGAATAAGATGTATCTTAAGCTATCCGGCCCTTCTGAAAACGAAAACGGCTGGTGGAAAAATCTTTTACCGGGCGAAAAATTTGAATCCGTAAAATGTGCAATAGCGTTTTCTGAGGGCGGCTTTAACGGAGCCTTGGCACAGCTCACTGAATACAGGAGAAAAATAGCCTATAGAAGCAATGCCGATAAACATTTACCTGTAATTTTCAACGATTATATGGAATGTTTATATGCAGACCCCACAACAGAAAAGGAAATGCCGGTGATTGAAACAGCTAAAAGGGCAGGAGCGGAAATCTTTTGCATGGATGCCGGATGGTATGCTGACGGTGTTTGGTGGGATTCGGTAGGAGAATGGACTGTATGCGAAAGAAGGTTTCCCGGCGGAATAAAGGAAGTTTTTGATAAAATAAAAGATAGCGGCATGATTTCCGGCATTTGGCTGGAGCCTGAGGTTATGGGTATAAATTGCCCGATACAAGACCAATTTGACGACGATTGTTTCTTTATGCGCCACGGCAAACGGATCATAGATAACGGCAGATATTTACTTGATTTCAGAAATGAAAGGGTGAGAAAATATCTTACAGATAAAGTTGAATGGCTTATAAAAGAACTTGGGATAGGCTATTTTAAGTTTGACTACAACATAGACGGAGGGCTCGGTACCGAAGTAAATGCAACAAGCTTTGGCGACGGCCTGCTTCTGCATAACCGTGCGTTCATATCATGGATCGACAGCTTATATGAAAAGCATCCTGACCTAATCATAGAAAACTGTGCTTCAGGCGGTATGCGAATGGATTATATGAGCCTTGCTCACACAAGTCTTCAATCTTTAACCGATGCCAGCAGCTGCTCATCTATGGCTGTAATCGGAGCGGCCTCATCTACAGGTGTAATACCGGAACAAGCTGCGGTATGGTGTGTGCCGAAAGTTGACTATACTCTCGCTCAGGAAGCTATATGCATGGTAAATGCCATGTTTAAGCGGATACATTTAAGCGGGCATACTCACAGATTATCGGATGAAGCTTTTGAACGGATCAAAGAGGGAGTAGACTATTATAAAAGCATCAGAAATGAAATACCCAGCCTTATACCTTTTTATCCTATTGGTTTACCTGATTATGATGATAATGTTATTTGCGCAGGCTACAAAGGCAAAAATAAGGTGTATTTTACAATAGTTAACCTCAAGGGGGTAAAGACAATTAGTATACCATTAAAAGGAATAAAATGCGCTAAGTTAACTTACGGAGACGGACAGGTTAAGACAGACAAGGACATGTTAATAATCGAAATGGAAAACATGACCGGCGCTGTAATTGAGTGTGAAATATAAAATATGTATACAAAAAGGACATTCCAGTGTTTGGAATGCCCTTTTTATGTATATATATGGAAAAGCTTCAATTAAAAACATCCAGCATGTAACTATCTAAAGAAAACTCTTTATAATTACAAGGTATTTTATTATGATAATATAACACTGCCCAACATACAACAATTTTACAATTAAATTGCAACTAAAATACATAGTAAGGACAATGGACAGATGATATAATTATCATGAAAAGAGCTATAAAATATGTTTTATTAGTTGGGTTACATTATGAAATGGAAATATCACATTTTGCTATGTCATATATTAAATATATTTGTTAACATAAAATAATAAGTAAGGATGAAAACAAGGGGTTGTTTTTTATTTAGAAGGAGGAGAAATATGAAAAAAATACTGTGCAAAATACTTAGTGTAATGTTGACGCTGTCATTTATTACAGTATGCTGTGCTGCAGAAATGAAGACATTTACTGCTTCAGACATTGCGTATAAAAGCGAAGATGTTAAAGTAGAAAGCGGAGAAATAAGCTTTTCTAAAAGGAGTGCTTATGTAGGATTTAAAAACGTTGACTTAACTGGCATAAAGTCATTCGGCCTTTTAGGTTCAAGCAACATAGAAGGTGGAAATAACGGTGAAGCTTTTAGGATAAAAATTGATGATCCTAAAAACGGAGACTGCATTGCCTACATACTGCTCAATAAAAACGGAAGCTATACTTTTAAGGGTAACATATTAAAAGAAATAAAAGGCACACATGACCTTTTTATAATGCCTACATATTCAACATCCGGAGGAGATAAGTTTACTTCTTTGATTTTGTATGATGAGGAGTATAAGACTTTTGATGCTGTTCCTGATAAGGATATAGTAGATAATTATCATGATACATGGATGGCCGTGGACGATATGGGGCGATGCGTAGCTGACTATGAAGAAGCCGGCCCAGTTAAAGAGGGGACAAGAAAAGTCGGAATGTTTTATTGGGACTGGCATACCGGAATAAAAATAAACAATGCAAGAATCCCTTCAGAGATCATTGCAGCATTTCCTGAAGCTAAAAAAGACTTTAATCATACTGCATGGGATACTAAGGGCAAATATTTTTGGTCGGAACCTGTTTTTGGCTTTTACTCAAGCTATGATTACTGGGTTTACAGAAAACAGGCTCAGCTTTTATCCGATGCCGGAGTTGATGTAATCTTTATGGATTACACCAATGGCTCATCTTGCTATATAAGTCCTTTGGTAACTTTACGTGATGCATTCCATGATGCAAGAGCTAATGGGCTTGACGTACCTAAGATTAGTATAGTGTCAAGTCTTGGACAGCAGTATGAACCAAATACGCTTGCAAATACTACTGTTCTTACAGCTGTGTACCTTAATGTTTTTCAGGATAAAAAATATTCCGACCTTTGGTTCTATTGGGATGGAAAGCCTTTACTTATGGGCAATGCCAAGCCGAAGGTTATGGGGGATAATTCGGGTGTAGATACTGAAGATAAGGCCTTAATGTCCCTTTTTGATGAAATGAATAATTTCTTTACTTTCAGAGGTAATGGGGACAGAGTTGGCGGACCTTCAAGTGAAGCTTCTCCTGAATGGATATGGCTTGAAAACTTCCCTCAGCATCTTTGGAACAGAACTAAAGACGGAAGAGTTGAAAACATTACTGTAGGTACCGGTATCAATGAGTCCACAATATACAAAGGGGCTAAAACTGCTGTGTTTTCCGATGAGTATTCAAAAGGCAGGGGCTTTTCACAAGTTTTTGGTGAGGATTATTCAACTGACGGTAAAAGAAAGGGATATTTTTTCAGAGAGCAGTCAAACTTTGCTCTTGAGGTTGACCCTGCATTCATATTTATAGATGGCTGGAACGAATGGAATACAGTAAGATATTCAGAATATTCGGATTACAGGAATGCTTTTGTAGACACTTTTGATGATGAAAACAGCAGAGACTTTGAACCTTCAAAAGGTGTCCTTAAAGATGATTATTATAACTTGTTAGTTGACTTTATCAGAAAGTACAAGGGCGTTCGGCCGGCTCCTACCGCAACAGCTCCGGTATCTATTAACATTAACGGCGATTTGGCCGAGTGGGACAGTGTCGGACCTGAGTTTATTAACGACAATGTTTCTGCGCAAAGAGATGCCGATGGCTTTATGAACGGTGATACAGGAAAGCCATATCATTACACTACAAAGGTCACTAATAATATCCTTAGAGCAAAAGTTGCCAGAGATAGTGAAAACTTATATTTTTACGTTAAAACAGAAAAGAATATAGTAACAGATACAGCCGGATTCATGCATCTTTACATTAATACTGACCGTAACAGAGCAACAGGCTGGGAAGGTTATGATTATGTAGTAGGAAGAGAAGAAAAGGGCGTACTTGAAAGAAGCTTTGGAGGCTTTAAATGGGAAAAGGTTTCAAATGTAACCTACAGCATAAAAGATAATGTAATGCAGGTTGTTATACCCAGAAAAGCTATTTTTGCAGAAGGCACTGTTAACCTTGAATTTAAATGGGTTGACGGAGCCAATGAAAACGGCGACCTTATGAACTTCTATGTAGACGGAAGCGTTGCTCCTATGGGAAGATTCAATTATTTGTACACGGAAGTTAAGCAGACAGCGGTAACTAAAGAGCAGAGAGCAGCACTTAAGGATACAACAATTATTAAGACTGATTCCAACAGAATGATGGTAAACGGTGGAAAAATGTATGTATACGAGCCGGATACCAGATATAAGGCAATTGAAAAGAACGGAACAATTTATATCCCGGCAGAGAGTTTTGAAGATGTGCTTGGTTTTGGAAAATCTAAAGTCGAATATGATGCTGTAGACAATGTACTATATATACATAGCTTTGAACTTTCAAAAGATTTTAAAGAAACAGAAAATTATAAATGGGCATGGACAACACTGGGCTCCTATGAGAGCAGGGTTAACGGTGAGCTTAAGGCAATAAGCCAAAATGCCATAGTAATTGACGGAATAATTTATGCTCCGATAACTATGCTTAAAGAGTGCTTTGGCTGGAGTATATATCAGGCATCAAGCGGAATATGGGTAATATCAAAACAAGCGGCAGACACACAGACAGTAAATGCTGTGCTAAGCCAGCTCAAATAAGAAGGGGGGAATTATAAGTGAAAAAGATTATTTCTTTAGTACTTGCACTTTCCCTTGTTATAACAGCATGCCTTGCCATTACACCGAAGGCAGCTGAACTTGTGGGGGATAAATCAAACTGGAAGGTTTCAACTACATCAGAAGTTTCATGGGGAATTATTGAAAAGGCTTTTGATGGAGATACTAAGACCTATTGGCATTCTAATTATAAGGCACAAGGGTCAACTATATTAAGCCATGATGAAGCACCTTTTGAGATAACCATTATTTTGCCTTCTGCAACTGCCGTTTCAGGCTTTATCTACACACCGAGGCTTGATTCGAATACAGGCAGAATGCAGGAATTTGAAATATACATATCTGCAGACGATACTACTGCTCCTGCTTTAATTATGAAGG
>JAUZPY010000087.1 GCA_030705805.1 Bacillota bacterium
AGCTGTACATTTGGACGACTTGTTTTAAAAGCGGTGTCCAAAGGCGGAGATATAAGAGGCATAAGAATCATGTTTATGCCAATGTAAACAGCTGCTTGAATATATTTGTCAATTAATTCCGAATGCTTTTTTGAATATATTTTCACATTGTGAGCAGAGGCTATGCAGTCAGTATGAAACCATTGAGTTACCTTTATGCCGGGTGCTGGCAGTACCTTATCAACTATTTCAATATGCATGGTTTCGGCTATGGTGAAAGGCTCATCCTCGTATTCTTTTGGGGTTCTGAAAGTGCGTTCTATATCTGTCAGCTTTATATTAATGTCATAATTTCCCGGATTGATATTTTCCGGAACGTCAACGCAAATCCAAAGAGAAATATTATAAAAACGAGGAATCTTAATCATATTGCCGCTATCCTCTATAGGCATTAACATATCAGGCATTAAACCCGGCTCTTTGGAAATATAATCATCTTCCGCCCATTTTACATAGGTGGGAAAGTCCATAACTGAATTTTTAACAGTATAAATTTTAATATAGTCTTTTAAAGGAGAGTCAAGCCAAGCGGAATATGAACTATCCGTTTCCTCGCTGCGAGCTGTGATTTGATAGGAAAAACGCTCGCCTTTAAAAACCCTTTTGCTGTTTATGACCTTCAGGTTGTCAAAGTTATCATTTAGCCTGACCTTTTCCATTGATGAAACCTGTTTCACCAAAATACTCATAAAAATCACTTCCGCTTTTTTATTTATTATACGACACTTCATATTAAAATGTAAAGTGTATAATACTTAATCCATTATATTTTAATAAAACTATTAATTCAACAAAAATATTGCTGTTTAATATAACAATATTGCTACCCGCAGGATTGACTTTAATTATAAAAATGTTATACTAAATAATAACATGCTTTGGAGGTGTTAATATGGAAATGAGGACATTTGAAAATATTGATATACAAACATCCCTGTTAGGTTATGGCTGTATGAGATTTCCGACTAAAGAAGGCAAAATTGACTATCCTGAGGCTGAAAAACTGATAGATACAGCCATTAGAGGAGGAGTTAATTATATTGATACAGCTTACCCTTATCACAACGGCGAAAGCGAACCTGTTGTAGGTAAAATCCTGAAAAAGTATGACAGAAGCAGTTTCTTTATTGCTACAAAATTGCCCTGCTGGAGCATTGAAAGTGTAGAGGATGCAAAGAAACTTTTTGAAGAGCAGCTAAACCGCCTTGATATGGATTATGTTGATTTTTATCTTTTACATTCTATGAACCTGAGTTTATTTCAAAAAATGGCTGACCTGGGAGTTCTGGACTATTTGGATCAGGAAAAAAAGGCAGGCAGAATAAGATTTTTCGGGTTTTCTTTTCATGATTCTTTTTCTTCTTTTGAAAAAATAATAAATTATAGAAAATGGGACTTTTGTCAGATTCAGCTTAATTATATGGATACAGAAATTCAGGCAGGTTTAAAGGGTCTTAAGCTTGCAGAAGAATTGCACGTTCCTGTTATTATAATGGAACCGGTAAAGGGAGGAAGACTTGCAAATTTACCTGAAGAGGCAGTTTTGGAGTTTCATAAATTATTACCGGATCAATCTGTTTCTTCATGGGCAATGAGGTATGTTGGAAGCTTACCGGGAGTAAAAGTAATTTTAAGCGGTATGTCAAATGGGGAGCAAGTAAAGGATAACCTTTGCACATTCAATAATTTTAAAAAGCTTAACAATGAAGAATTAAAAGCAGTAGAAAAAGTAGCTGAAATACTCAAAAACAAGACAAAAAACGGCTGCACGTCCTGCGGCTATTGTAAGCCTTGCCCTTTTGGTGTTGACATCCCTCATAACTTCAGTATTTGGAGTGAGTTGGGCATATATCAAAACAAAGAAATTACCAAAACAGAATGGAAACATTGGATTGCAGACAAGGAAAAGGCAAAGAATTGTATGGACTGCGGAAAATGTGAGAGCCTTTGCCCTCAGAAAATTTCAATCAGAGCCGATCTTAAAAAGCTCCAAAAAGAATTGGATGAGATTTGCATATAGGAGGTCAGAAATGGAAAATAAAGCAAAGAAATTGCTTTTAAGCCCTAATACTTTTGCAGTGGTAAAAGATGAAGAATCTTACACCTCGCGCCTTAGAGGAATTTTACCTTTAATGGAGCTTTTAGATAAAAACAAAAAACTCTTAAAAGGAGCGGATGCTGCCGACAAAGTAATAGGCAAAGCCGCGGCTATGCTTTTTTACTTAGGCGGCATCAAGCGGCTTTACACAGAGATAATCAGTGAAAATGCGCTGTCTTTTCTTAAAAATACAGAAATTGAGCTTGAATTCTCAAAAGTTGTACCTTACATTATAAACAGAAGCGGTGACGGAATGTGTCCCATGGAAAAACTCGTTATTGAAGCACAGTCACCTACCCAAGCTTACGAATTGCTTAAGGAAAAATTAAGAGCAAAGAGAGAGCATGAAAAATGAAAATACCTGTTATAAAATCTGAGTGGAAAAAACTTTTTGGTCCGGAAAGATTCGGGGACTATGTTAATGACCATACAATCATTAAAGACAACAACGGCATATGGCATTTAATAGGAATCACCAGCTTTGAAGGTGTGCCTTCTATGGAAAGATATTTTGTTCATGCCAGAGGAGAAAATCTTTCGGAGCCGATGGCGGAGTGGACCAAGAACATTGATACAGGGGCTTTGGCCTGGGCCCCCTGTGTTATTGAACACCGGAACGCTTATTATATGTATTATGGCCCTTCTCCGACTAAAATGGCAGTATCGATAGATCTGAACGAATGGATGGGCTATGAAATAAGGCTTAACGGAAACCCTCCGATGAGCTGCCACAGAGACCACTTTGTGCTAAGAATCTCGGAAAATCAATGGCTTATGTATGTTGTGGGTATTAGAGACGGAAAGGGCTGTGTATCATGCCTTGAATCCAGCGATTTATTAAGCTGGGACTTTTCCGGCTATGCACTTACGTTAGGGGATGATGCAGTCCTTATGCCTCCATGGGGTGCAATTGAATCGCCTTATGTAGTTTTTATGGACGATCTTTATTACCTTTTTGTGACTTATACAGACTGCTCAAAAGATACATACAACAATACTCTTGTTTTTTGTTCGGATAATCCGAAAAGCTTTGGCGAATACAATTCCGGTGAAAGCGGAGCGCTTCCGGTTGCAACACTTTCTGCCCATGCACCTGAAATTATTAAGGATGAAAAAGGATGGCATATAACTACTTGCGGATGGAAATCAGCTCCTGTACCGATTCCCGGCTGTGTTTCTATAGCAGATTTAGAATGGATTGAGAAATAGAGAAAGCCGCACCTTACTAAGCTTGACATTAGGTCAGTTTGCAACATAAGGTGCGGCTTTTTTATTTACCTTTTCTGTAATATAAAGGGGAGCGGCCAAAAGTTTTTTTATAAACACGGCTAAAATAATTATAGTCCTGGTAGCCTACTTTTAAGGCTATTTCGGAAACAGGCATATCCGTATTTTTTAAAAGATGCTTTCCCATCAAAAGGCGCCGTTCATTTATGTATGCAGATACTCCCGTTTGCTTTTCTGCGGTAAAAAGCCCATATAATTTAGTGCGGCTTAATGACAGCTTAGCACAGAGCTTTTCAATGCTTACATCTGCAATATTGTCCTCAATATACTTTTCCGCCAGAGTAATAAGCTTGCTGTTTCTTGGTGTTATCATTTCCTTCAAAATTATATAGCTGACGCAGGTTTCAAGTATTTTGGCGGCAGATGCTATCTGATCTGAATTTTTAGCTTTTATCCCCTGAACCTTTTTTAATACATCAGCCTTATCAAGATGATAAGCATCACATAAAGATGAGATGTGCTCTTTTAGCTCATCTTTATTTTTTTTATCTGTTATCTGGCCAAACATTAAATAGCCCAATAATTTATTGCCCTCTTTGATAGGCGCGGCAGCTTCAATGAGCCCGGCATGACAGCGGTAAGTAATAAGACCGTCCGTTTTTTTGCATTGCTCAAATGACCGTTCATCGCTTTCTCTGCAATGCTTCTCCGTTTCAGGACTGCTTTTCATCAGTTCACAAAACGGGCAATGCTTTTCGGGATAAGACATAACTTCATTATAGTCTGAATCAAATACAATGAACCTGATTCCGGTTATTGTATAAAATGCTTTTGCAATTTCCCGGAGTTTATAAGGATTAAAATCAAAAAACAAAATAATCCCGCCTTTCAGGATAATTTTACAAATATTTGTACATTTGTGACTATCATTATAACATTTCAAAATGCTATAATCAAGACATAAAAATAAAGGAGAAAATATTATGAAAAAACAGACATTTGCTCTATATTTTGGCAATAGGGGTTTCTTCCCGGCAAGCCTTATTTGGGATGCAAGAAAAGAGGTTTCAAAAGCAGTAAATAAGGCCGGGTTTGACTACATAATTCCCGATGAAAGCCTGACACGCTATGGGGCTGTTGAAACAAAGGATGAAGGTCTTGTATATGCGAAATGGCTGGCATCACATGAAGGAGAATATGACGGCGTTATAATCAGCCTTCCGAATTTCGGAGATGAAAACGGAGCGATTGCCGCACTTAAAAATTGCAATGTACCGATATTGATTCAGGCATATCCGGACGAAATCGGCAAAATGGATTTCGAGCACCGCAGAGATTCTTATTGTGGCAAATTTTCCATATGTGATGTATTTCATCAGTATCAGCTTCCTTTTACTATTATGGAACCTCATGTGGTTCATCCGCTTACCCCCGCGTTTGATAAAAATATCAAGGACTTTGCCGCAGTTTGCAGAGTTGTTAAGGGAATGAAGAACTTTACAATAGGCGTAATCGGAGCAAGAACAACAAAATTCAAAACGGTAAGATATGATGAAATAACTCTTCAGAAGTATGGAATTACTTGTGATACCTATGATCTGTCGGAGCTTTTTTATAGAGTCGGAAATCTGAAAAATGATGATCCGAAGGTCTTAAGCAAAAAAGACAGGCTTATAAATTATACTGATTTTTCAAAAGTACCCGATGAAAAGACCACTGTTCTTGCAAAGGTTTCAGTTGCAATAGATGATATGATAAATGAATATCACCTTGACTGTATAACACTTAGGTGCTGGGAAGAAATGCAAAAGGTTTTAGGCGTTGCACCCTGCGTCCTTTTAAGTGAATTGAATGACAGAGGAATAGTTGCATCCTGTGAAATTGACCTCTGTTCGGCTATAAATATGTATTCTATGCTGCTGGCATCTGAAAAGCCTACGGCTTGTGTAGACTGGAACAACAACTATGGCGATGATCCCAATAAGGTTATTTTATTCCATTGCGGACCCATTGCACAATCGCTTATGGCAGGTAAGGGAAGAGTTACAGACCATAAAATGTTTGCTAAAGGAAACCCGGGCTGCGGTTGGGGCAGCAACGAAGGAAGAATAGCTTCTTTTGATATGACAATATCAAACTGCAAGACCGAGGACGGGAAGCTGACCTTTTACGTTGACAAAGGCAGATTCACAGATGATGCTATAGAAAACGAATTTTTCGGCTGCGGAGGAGTTGCTGAAATTAACAATCTTCAGCCTAAGCTTATAAAGCTTGCCAGAAGCGGATTCAGGCACCACACAACAGTAGGAACAGGTGACCTGACAGAGATACTCAAGGAGGCATTCACAACATATTTGGGTTATGACCTCATTGAGCTGTAAGGAGGAATCTTTATGTATGTTGGCGGACTTGATATAGGGACTACCGGCTGTAAAATTGTACTTTACGATGAAAAAGGGTCGTTTATTGATAAGTTTTATAAGGAATATGATGTTTCAAGAAGCAAAGGTCTTCATGAAATTGACCTTTTAGGAATATGGAATTCGGTAAAATCACTTTTAAGGGAAGCTTCAAAATATAAAGGAATAAAAGCCATAGGTGTCACAAGCTTTGGAGAAACCTTTGCCATGCTTGACAAAGAGGACAATATTTTAGCGCCTTCTATGCTTTATACAGACCCGAGAGGCGAAGCTGAATGTAAGATTCTGGTTGATACTTTAGGGGCGGAAAACATTGCCAAAATGTGCGGCGTAATGCCTCATTTCATGTATTCTCTTCCAAAGCTTATGTGGATTAAAAACAATATGCCAAAAGCATTTGAAAAGGCCGATAAAGTATTATTGGTTCAGGATTATATCGTATATATGCTGACGGGCAAGCGCCAGATTGACTATGCTTTAGCGTGCAGAACTATGGGCTTCGATATCCTTAATAAGTGCTGGAACAAAGAAGTTTTTAATGCTGCCGGCATTGATATCTCTTTGATGTCCCAGGCTGTAGAGTCGGGAACGACGGCAGGGCAAATGAAAGACAGCATTGCCCGGGAGACGGGTATAGATAAAGACGCAGTAATTGTAACCGGAAGCCATGACCAGATTGCCGCAATAACAGGAGCCGGGATTTTTGACTCTTCGGTTGCTATGGACGGCAGCGGAACGGTGGAATGTGTGCCGGTTATATTGGATAAGGTGCCTGAGAACGCGGAGCTTTACAGCTATGGCTACTCCGTTGTACCCCATATAAACGGTAAATATGCCTGCTATGTTCTTTCTTATGTCGGGGGCGCTGCCTTAAAATGGTATCGTGATACTTTCGCTGTGCATGAAAGCCGGAAAGCAGAGGAAGAAGGCAAAAATATATATGCTGTTTTAGACAGCAAAGTTAAAGACGAGCCGGGAGATATTTTAGTTCTCCCTCATTTTGCGGGAGCGGCAACTCCTTATATGGATACAAATTCAAAAGCTGCCTTTGTGGGGCTTACTTTTGAGCATGATTTAAGTGACATTTACAAGGCCTTGATGGAAGGCGTTGCCTATGAAATAAAGATAAATTTTGAAACGCTTCAAAGGTTTGAAATATCTCCTAAAAAATTAAGAGCATCAGGGGGAGGAGCTCATTCGGATGTGTGGCTTCAAATAAAATCAGACATATTGGGAATACCCATAACTGCCCTATCTTTAGACGAAGTAGGGGCTGCGGGGACTGCAATTTTAGCGGGGGTAAGTTGCGGGATTTTTGATGATGTTGAGAAGTATACAAAAATTATAGCACCCGAAAGAAAAACCTTTACTCCCAATAGAGATAAAAATGAAACATATGAAGGCAATATGAGAAAATACAGAAAGCTATATACTGCCGTTAAATCATTGGAGGTGTAATTATGAATTCTTATTTAGGTCATCCACTACAGGTAAGGGGAGCCGAGGAGCATATCTTAGCAACCGGAAAGGGCAAGGGAATGCGCCTTTTGGAAGTAAGAAACGGAAAAGGACTTGAATTTACAATATCGCTTGACAGGTGTGCAGACATTTCAAGGCTTACCTTTGAATCGGTAAATATGGGCTATTTCGCCCCATGCGGATATGTAGCACCAAGCTACTACGATAAAGAGGAAGCAGGCTTTTTAAAAAGCTTTACCGCAGGCTTTTTTACCACTTGCGGTCTGGCTTCAGTAGGTACACCATGCGTAGATGAAGGGGAAAGCTTTCCACTTCATGGCAGCATTTCAAATACCCCGTCTGAAAAATTCAGCGTAGAGGAAACTGATAGTGAACTTATTATAAAAGCGGAAATAAGAGATGCCGCTCTTTTTGGAAGACAGATGGTTTTAAGAAGGACCTATCTATGCTCATATGAAAAAAATGAACTTAC
>JAUZPY010000088.1 GCA_030705805.1 Bacillota bacterium
ATCCAAGGTGCTTGTAAATGGAACTGTACAAACAGGGCTTATTTTAGACTATAATAAAAACACCTACGTACCAGCATCGATGCTGACAAAGTCAGGTGTTTTTACTAAAGAAGGTAATAACTATTTATATGGTTCGGAGCCCGTTGTATCGGTTCCAAAAAACACACCAAAGAAATCCGCAGAATCTTATTTACAAGTTGTAAATGGCAAAAATGTTGTACTTTATACTGATTTTTATAAAATTTTAAAAGATAAAGGATATCAATTTTCACTAGTAAATAATAACCAGGACATACAGCTATCAAAAGGTAACGTAACAGTCGTTATTACCAAAGACGTTAGTTACCAATTTGGATATAAAGGATATACTGATTACGACTTTTTTGTACAATATATATACCCCTTGCTATAAATTTACTCTCTTAAAACTATCTTGTTTTACATATAAGCCATTGCGCCTTTCCCAATCCGTGGAAAGGCTTTTTATATTCCTTATCCTATTTTTTTCAGTTATATTTGGGTCTGTAGTTATTATTGCACTTCCTCCCTGCTCAGTTTTTAAGGCAAAACTGCAATATAGTTGAGGGTAAGCTATTATATCTGACTTTTCGACTACAAGTTCCATGGGTTGATCTTCATAATAATCTTTACTTGTTTCCCAATAATTATTTTCCGCAAATGCTACTCTGGCTTCTATTCGAAATTTATCAACACCATACTCGATTTTTTTTTGGTTCATGATTGCTTGTCTGTCACCAAAAAGCGTGAACCCCAAATAATATCGATCGTAGAATGAACTAACATAATGTGTTATAGCTATTGGAATATTCCAGTAATACAGATGCCATCTTGGTATATTGTTTTCTTTTGTATAATGAATAAACCAATAAACCATGTCAGGAGATGTTGGAGTGGGAAGCGGTTCGGGGTATATTAAGTTGTTTTCTATATGAATAACTATATCTTTATTGCCTTTATACATTGCATAACCCATTAATGCCGCCACCCCGATCCGTCTGTTATTAACTCTACACTTTGCCCTGCCGATAATGTCATATTTGATTGACCGTTTATAGTACCAATCAAAATAATAGTTCCTGATCCGGTATTATATATTTTTTTGAGTATACCAGGAACAGATGTGGAATGTAGAGTTATGTTAAAAGTACCATTTGCAAAAATAACCTCCGGATCATCAACAGTTAATGTTCTGGCTGCGGATATACTAAGCGTGTCATACCTTGTATAATCATCTGTATCAACCCATAAATCATTATCCTGTGCAGTTGTAGGCGTATCATCTTGTACCCATATTAGGGCTGCGCCAGTACGCCCTATACCTTCTATTCCGTTTTCGCCAAGTCTGATGTAAACCTCTTCGCCTGTAGATTTGGTGTATGACAAAAGAAGCCCTTCACCATCTTTCCATACGACAGCTTTTCCGTTGCTTCCTGTTCCAGTTCCAGCTCCAAGAATAATTTTGGGCTCATAAGCTTGAGTTTCCAAATTTCTTTCAAAGGTAATTTGTCCTTTTACTAATTCAGTGTATTTATAAATTGTAACCGGATAATCTGTAACCTCTGTTGTTATACCTGTATGGGTATTATCGTTCCAATACAATGGTTCGTTGTCTCTATTCTTCAATTGCTCTGTTTGAGTGCCATCTGTGTTTGCTGTAATAAATTGTATAGTTTGGTCATATTCTTTTATGTAGTTTACCGCCGTAGTGTCGCTTATAAGATACCTTTGTACTTTGTCCGATGTATCTAATTGGTCAACTGTAAGGTCAACAATATACCCCATTTGGCCTCGTATTTGGTTTGCGGAAACAGACCCGGCATATATCCATTTTGCGTCTACTTCATCAGCAATAAACCTGTCTGCCGTTCCTATGGTGCGCCAGTCCCAATCTCCCGATTCGGTTTTGCTGTTGGCTACCGCAAATCCCCCGGCTATAATACCCATTGCCATTGTAGGGTTCTTTTCATCATCAACCCATATATCTCCTGTATTGTGCATTACAGCATTTTTAAGGCCTCCATTAATAAAGGTCTGAAGCTTGCTCTTTATATTTTGGAACCATGAAGGATTAAGTTTACCGTCCTTGGTGGTCACTTTGTCTACCGTTTTCTTGGAACCAACTAAACCGCTCAACATGCCACCTGTTGAGCTTTGCTTATATACTTTTACTTTATAGTTTGCCAAAATGACTTTAGACTTTTGGACCTCGTAAGGGTAACATTCATAGTCGACTATTCTCTGCAGAGTGTCTGTCTCAAGCCCTTCGTCTATTACTTTTGCTGTGTCCCCAAGCCCAAAAGCTTCGTAATCTCCATACTCTTTAAGTTTTTTAAGCTCAAGAAAGTTCCCGGAGTAAGTCACCTTTGGTCTGTCGATGCCATCGTACTCGGCGCAACTCCATTCCTGAGACGATTTATAAAGTAGCATTTGTGGATTGTCAATATCCTTGTAATCCATATTGCCTATTTTGGGGTTATCGTAATCTGTAATTAAAGGACTATCAATGTATGCCTTACCATCGTTTACAGAGGATATTTCCATTCCGTCAGCACCATAAGGGTAAAGCCGGGTAACAACATTCTTTGAATCGGTAGTCTTTTTAAAAGATTCGATATTTTTGCCAATCCTGAGCTGTACCCCGGTGCTTTGCCCTCTCTTTGCTACCAGGTTAACAGTATAATTATCCTTTATAAGTTCGCCGCCAACATTTTCGATAAGCTGGCTTACGATTTGAGCAGGGTTAGCCCTATCAAGAAAAATATCAGTCAAAGTTGTAATCTCAACTGTTCCCACTGTAAATTTTGTGCCTGCAAAAGCATAGTTTAAGATATTTTCTGGGCTATCACCTATGATTTCAACTGTAGGGAAATATGCACAGTCTTGAGCATCATAATAGACATGCTCACACTGTATATTGCTTGTGATCTTACCGTCTTTGTCCCGCTGTTCGTCAAGCCCTCTGATTCGAAATAGTTGGTCTTTTTTCTGACTGGCATCATATACCTTTATGAAGTTTTCCGGCCTTATGTACTGCCAATTAGGGTCATTTCTTGGCAAAATAAAAGAGAGTGTAAACTCTCCGTTAATTACTTCCCTTACTGCTACATTTTTGGCGTTTATCAGTACTGCAAGACCGTTTTTATCAAAATTAGTTTCTTTTCTATCATAAACTAAAGGATAATTCATTTTATCACCCCTATAAGTACAAAGCCCTGAATTCTACGTCTACGGTGCAATTTAAGCTTGTTCCGGATATGGATAAACTGTTGTTGCCATTGTTTAGCTCAAGCATTCCACCGTCACAATCACTCATGACGTTTAACAAACCTTTTAAAGCTTGCATCTTATCAAAGTCTATTACAAGCGTTTCGCTTGACAAGGTCCCGAAATACCTAAATGTTTTACCACCCAAACTAAGAGTTATATTGGAGCCTGATCCGGTTATCCTCACCAAAGGTTTAACAAAAGTGCCAGGATTATATAAGGTTAAAGTTTGATTTCCTGTTACGGTAAAATGTGCCGGTGTCATACCTTCTATAATGCCGTATGTGCCTATGTAATCTTCCAAATCGCTCATGCTGTCTGTAGATTTTTTTATAAGATATCCATACGGCCTACATTTAAACTGTACAGTAAAGGGTCTGCCTGCCTGTATTTGAGGTTCAAGGTCAATCTTGTTTATTACTCGTGCCTGATGATAAATTATTACTTCATCATCATATATGAGTATTTGTTCGCCACATGAAAGCCATTTTGCAATATCATGAGCAAGATTTCTTATGACTTGAGGATTTCGACAATTTACCTTTGTACGGTCAAAGTCAAATGTAATCTCATGGGTTACAGACTTATATTTTGCTCTACCGTCCGGGTTTGCATCTGTGTAATCATATTCTCCATCCATACAAGCCGCTTCGTCTGTTACGATCTTAGGCTCAGGGAGAAGGGGCCTGTTTTTGCTTTGCATTACAAGCCCAAAATCATTATAACTATGCTTACCGTTAAAAGTTAAGCCGTAAATCATATTATCCTCCCCTTACAGCATTCTGAGCCGTGTTAAATAACTCTTGAGTATAATCAATAGCTTCATCTTTGGAGTTTATTATCTTATCTCCCCAATCATTAACATTTACCACTGTCCCAGCTGCACCCGGAACTAGTGTGCCACCCGCTCCAACAAATCCTATGCCTGCTAAATTGATCTTAGTATTGGACATATCATTAATTATTGACTTATAGTCTTTCAACATACTTTGAAGCTTTTGAAGGCCTTTTTCTACAATGTTTTGAGTACTATTATCGAAATTCTTGATTATGCCACTTACATCGTTTGCAATTGAATTCGCAGCTCCACTTATCTGAGTTTGGCTTTCTTGAGCAAACTTCATAGATGCGGATAACATGGCTTGCTGTTCCGTCTCAAGCTGATTTCTCAAGTTATTATATTTTGTCTCGTTTGCTTTCAGTTCGTCTTGTATAGCCTGCTCTTTTGCCTCTTTTTCTGCGTCCATCTGATCTTTTGCGGCATCTTTGTTTAGTTCTTTTATTCTATCTTGAATTTCCTTAAGTTTTGCTTTACCCTCGTCGGTCTGAGCATTTAGATATTTCTTTTCCTGCTCAGTCAGAGTTGAAAGTTCGGTGTTCCTATCCGACACCTCAAGAGCTTTTTCCTTATCTTTATACTCTTTATCAAGGGCATCAAGCTTACTGTTCAGCCTATCATTTTCAAGTTCTTCCTCGGTGTCATACTGCTTCTTTTTTGCACTGATATAATCATTGACAGCTTTTTCTATGTAATCCTTTTTAATCTGTAGAATCTTATCTTCGGTATCCTGGATATATTTAGCCTCTTCATCTATGATTTTCTTTTTGTCGGAAGCACTGATCTTGTTATCAGCCTTGACCTTGGCAAGATATTCCCGATGATAAGCAAGTATCCTGTTATATGCTGCGATTTCATCCTCACCGCTGAGATTACCTAGATTATTTTGACGATCAATCCAGTTTTCAGAGTTTTGCGTGCGCTTTGAAATAGCGTCCTCCATTTGCTGGACTTTTTTCGATTCATCTTCAAGGGCTTTCTCTTGTGCATCTTTGCTCTTTTGTATAATAGCCTGCTTGACTGCGTATATCCTTTCCTCGAGATCCATCTTTTCATCTGCGGTCTTAGCATACTTTTTCATGATGGTTTCAAGTGTAGTAAGTTCATCCTGAAGAGACAATTTATTAATGGCTTTCTTATGCTCCATTATTTTTAATGCGTTGTCTAAGGCTGCATTTTCATATGATTTATACGCACTACTATTGACTGTTATTGGTTTTATTCCCGGAATATCTGAAGGACTTGCGGCAGCCAATTGTTGAAGAATAATAATTTCATCATTCAAGCCTTTAATGGCGCCCTTTGTCTTATCAATGTCTTTTGTCTTTTCAGTATATTTATCTATTTGGTTTTCCGTATGACGGTCAGCAAATATAGACCGTTCAGCTTCTGCAGCATCAAGAGCAGCATTTTTAACAGCAATTAAGTCTTTGACTTTTATTATGCTCATTTGGATCTCAGCCTGAAGCATAGCCCACTCGGCGTTAACAGCGTTTTGCTGTGCTGTCGTGGTTTTTTGTATTGCATCAATTTTTATACCAGCAGCTGTAGCAAACTGTGGAAATTGGTCGACGAGTTTGCTTTGTGCATTTTTCCAATCGTCCGATCCTGTTTTTGCGGATTTATAAGCCTTTATAAGATTTTGAGTTTCAGTTATTTGCGATTTTCTTGTTGCTATATCTTTAGCCCTATCGTTATATTCGTAAGCCGTTACTCTACTTGCTTCCTCAATGGCATGTTGTTTCTCTTTAAGCATTTTAACAGCTTCTTTTTCTGATATATTATAAAGTTGTAATTCGCTTTTAAGCGATTCAATAGTTTTTTTATACTGTGCTGCCTGAACCGCAGTATCTCTTAGATTCTCAGATTGGCTTGTATCACCGGTATTTTCTCTTTCCTTCTGAAGCTTATTAATTGTCGATTGTACTTCGCTAAGATTTTTATAATTTTCAATTAGCTCTTTAAGCTTATCAACTTTCTCCTGTTCTGCAGATATTTGAGACTTGTCTATTCCATCTTTAACAAGTTTATTATGTTCTGCAATCGTTTTATTGTAGGCATCTTGCTCTTGCTTGTTTTTCTTTACTTGAGTATATACATACCCAAGAACGGCAGCCAAGGCAGTAAGAGCAATTATAGCCGGATGTTTTTCCAAAAATGTTAAAGCAACGCCCAGCTCTTTAACTGCAGGGGAAAGCAATTTTGTTACAGTATGAAAAGCTGTTAAAGCAGTAACTGCACTTAAAAAAGCTACGGCAACCAAAGCCAATATTGCTATTAAGCTTTTATTGCTGCTTATGAAAGCCGTTACAGCCGGAAGCATGCCATTTAACAAATCGTATATCTCCCTGAGGGCCGGAGCTAATGCAGCACCGAAAGCCTGTTTCATTTTCAATGTTTCCGCTGCATTCTTGGCTTGAGCTCCTGCGAATTCGTTTGCATACTTGGCAGCGTCACCTACCTGGTGCTGGGTTTCTTTCATGATACCGTTATACTCAGCTTGGATCTTCTGTGCTTGCGTGAGGTCATTTACTGACTTTCCTATTGTTTCAGCATATTCCTTCCACATAACCGATACATTCTTTGTAACACCGGCATTATCGACAAGTATTGAATTCTCATTTTTTAAACCTTCTGCGGCACTCTGAACAGCGTCACCCAAAGAAAGGCTTGCCTGTCTACCAAAGGAAGCGGAATCTTTTAAGCGGTTTAATACCTCTTCTGCTTGTGTCTGTGTATATCCTCTGTTTAGAAGGTTTTTGAGTGCTGTAGCGGCGTTGGATGCCGGAATCAAACCATCATTCGTATAGTCGTTAATAAACTTTTGTGCCTCTTTGAAATTGTTACCTGTGCCAACAACAACGGACTGTAGCCCTACCATCGAACTCCTGTATTGGTTGAAAGCATCCAAACCGCCTTTTATAGCCCCTGAAACCTTATATAAGGCCAGCCCTGCAACTATGGCAAGTTTATCGTAATCTTGTCCAACGCTTTGAACATCTTTACCATGATTTTTTAACTGAACCTTAACCTCGTTCAAACCATCCTGTAAGGCTTTTGTATTTAAAGCAATGGCAATCGCCAGTTCACCTAGATTAATTTGTTTACTCTTTGCCATGCTAACACTCCTTTATATACCCATTTGATCCCAGCCTACTTCTTCAACCGGTTCTTTTTTAGGTTTCTTTGCTTCTCTCTCCATCCGGTCATTGCGGCGCTTGTTCATTACTGCTTGTCTTTCCATCAGTATAATAAACTCGTCAAAATAGTAATCCTCAAGAAATTCCCTCTTGCTTATACCCATTTCACGAGCTGTATTTATCAAATCTTGCAACCAGTATTGTAAATCATCCTTGCTCTCGCATTGACATTTGTCGGAGCAATACTCTTTTTCTTTCTCTATTTCCTCCCCACACTGGCGGCACCTATGAGGCTCGTTATCATCTTGCTTTTTGTCACCGCCCTTCCTATGTCTTTCCAAAAATCCTGCATGTCATTTAGTTTCCAGAATTCTTTTA
>JAUZPY010000089.1 GCA_030705805.1 Bacillota bacterium
CTTATAGGGAGAAATTCCAATAGAATTGAAGCTGCCGAGTTTGAATTGAACGGCAAAAAATATACTTTGGCGAAAAACAACGGAAGAAACAATCTCCATGGTGGTCTTGAAGGCTTTAATAAGAAGGTTTGGGATTCAAAGTCCATAGACAAAAAGGAACCATCTTTGATTCTTACACTGGTTAGCCATGACGGAGATGAAGGCTTTCCGGGGAAGGTAAAAGTAAGGGTAACATACACCTTAACAAAAAACAATTCTATTAAAATCCATTATGAGGGCAGAAGCGACAAAGATACGGTTTTAAACATGACAAATCATTCGTATTTTAACCTTAATGGACATAATAGCGGCACAGCGGAAAATCATACAATAATCATGGATGCTGACTTTTATACACCTAATACAGAGGAATGTATGCCTTATGGAGAAATATTAAAGGTTGATAATACGCCCTTTGATTTCAGAGGCGGTATGACTCTCAAGGAAGGGTTTGAATCAGGAGCACCTCAAATAAAGCTTTTCGGGGGTTACGATCATAACCTTGTATTATCAGGTCGGGGATTCAGAAAGGTATGTGAAGCTAAAGGCGACATATCCGGCATTGTAATGGATACCTATACAGACCTTCCAGGCGTTCAGCTTTACACAGGTAATTTCATAAAGGAAGACAGAGTATGCAAATTAGGAACAACTTATAAAAAGCATGATGCTTTTTGTCTTGAAACTCAGGTGTTCCCAAATGCAATGAAGTACTCTCAATTTCCAAGCCCGATATTAAAAAAGGGCGATAAGTATGATACTACAACAGAATATGTATTTAATTAATACTATTTTGAATCTGAACCAATGAAATCTTTTCAGTTTTTCCCGCCGCGGGCGCGTTGTCATCCTTGACAGGCATCAGCCTGCCTGTGTCTTCCGCCTTGCAGGAGGAGAAAAAATCCTCGAAATCTTACATTGTTTAGGCTACGAATAGTATGAAAAATTGGCACAGGCAACCAGTTTTATAAAAAGCCCGGAAAGCTTTTAGCTTTCCGGGCCTTAGGCGGAAATGATATTATATCCTTTCCGCTATTTTTTACTTAAGTTTTAAAGCTTTTCGCGTTCAATAAAAAGAATAATATCATAAATTACTGCGTAATTTACCTTTTAACAGAGGAAATAACTTTCCGCTTCGCTTCGCTTGCGGTAAAGTTATTATAGCATACAAAATCACTTTTTTTGGTCTGCCAAAGCAGCTGCTAATGACCGATTATTTTAGAATCATGAAGTGCGCCGGCAAATCTCTTTAAAGCCTTGTTAGCATATCTCTTACAGATAAGACCGACCGCAATAAACAGTATACCTATAAAAATAATTACAGTAATGTCAATTAGCAAAGCAGGATAATTAATTCCGGCTAATGCCTCACGCATACCATTTATTGCATAGGTAAAAGGTAGCAATTTATAAATGTTTTGGAAAAATGCCGGCGTACACTCTATGGGGAATGTACCGCCGGATCCTGCAAGCTGGAACACTAAAAGTACAACACCAATAGCCTTACCAACATTATCCATAAGTGCAGTAAGCGTATATGTAATTCCGGAGAATACAAGGCTATAGAGAATCGCCAGTAATACAAATAGTATTGGATGCACAACATTTACCTTAAGCAAAATCATATCGCCGGCAGATGCAATCAACCCTTGAAAAAGTGCAACTGTTGCAAACAGCATATATTTTCCGATAAACTCCTCGTTTGGGGTATATAAAAAGTCTGCATTAAGAGCATGTGTAGAAAACATTGCGGTAAGAAGCAATGATCCAACCCAAAGGCAAAGGGTTGTATAGAATGGGGTCAGGCCTGCACCGTAATTTTTTACAGGAAACAGCTTTGTTGTATTAAGCTCAATAGGTGACGAGAAGAAATCTCCCTCTATATTACTGTCCTGCTGCATTTTTTTTGCGATGTCCTTAATATCAATAAGGTTTGAAAGAGTTCTTATTGAAGTGGCTATTTCGGAAAAATCGCCGGCATACTTTGAAAAATCATCACGAAACTTCTTAAGATCTGAAGCATTTATGTTATTACCGTTAAGCTTTGTAAGAAAACTGTCAAGGTCGTCAAGATTGTCTGCCTGATCGCCTAAAAGTGAAGATATATTTCCTGAAGCATCGTTTACTCCCGTAAGAAAGCTTTGCAAGTTGCTCACAAGGCTGCCGTCAAGATCATTCTTCGCTTTTCTTAATAGCTTCTGTGTACTTGATGCAAGCTTTGAACCGCTTTCTAAAACATCCTTCACATCAGAAGAACTATCTGAATTTTCAAGATTTTTAGATAATGTATTCAGCGATGAACTTAAATTCTTAAGTGAATTTGTTATTGTATCCAATTCACCTGAAAAATCGTTGAGCTTTAGATTTCCTGTGCGGCCAATAATATCATTTGCGCCGCCTAACATATCTGTTATGTCGGTAAGGCTTGCTCTTAAAGACCGAAGAGTCTTTTGAAGTCCGGCTCCCGAATCATCAAGAGAATCCTCAAGGTCCTTTAAATTTGACTTCAAATCATATACATAACCCAAAGCTGTATCAAACTTTTCTGACGTCTGTTCTTCTTTAACCGATAACCTTGTACTTAAGTTTTCAATTGCTGTACTAAGCTTTAAAGCATCTAAGGAAGTATCGCTGCTACTTTCAAGTTCTGTTTTTATGCGCGTTAAAATTGTAATAATATTCTTAAACAGCGTAGGATTTTTCTGAAGCTCTGTAAGAAGACTGTTAATGCTTGTAATCGCATCCGAATTTACAGAATTATTATCTATAGAACTTGCAAAAGCTGCAAGTTCGTTGAGTACACTTTCGGTGGAATTTAACATTTCATCAACATCATCTGAAAGGCTTTTCAGATTATCATAAAAATTACTAACTGTGCTGTTTAACTTAGATACACTATCACCTGTGTCATATAAGACATCCTTTAAGTTTGAAAGGTCTGACAGCCCATCCTTTAAGCCGGCAAGGTCATTTTGCATACTTACTATCTGGGATTTGATTTTTTCTAAATCAGCATCTGTCAGGATACCTTTTAAATTATTCGTCATACTTTTGATGCCGTTTAACATATTCACTACAGAATCAAGCGATGCAGAGATATTGGAAATGCCGGATGAAATATCAGGAATACCTGAATTATAAGAATCCTCCAGATTCCCCAGAGTGACAGAAACCTGACCCATCAGGTCTTCCGCATCAGAAAGGCAACTTCTGATTTCTGCAGATGAGCTTGCTGTTTTTTCACTCAGCTCTTTAGAGTCCTCGCCCACGACATTTGTGTATTTTATTGTATTTCCGAGCACACGGCGCAGAAATTTTACATCCTTATCGCCGTTATCAAGAGCAATGTTTCCGTTTTGATCAGCTTTGTCTAAAAGGTTATTGACATGCTTAACAACATCCGGCAAATCATCATCAACAAGATTTAAAAAACTCTCAAACTTCAAAATTTTATCATAGTTTTTATCGATCGAATAACCAAGAGGGTTTAAGGCATCAAAAACCTTTTCTGCAACGGTTTGAATAAAAGATTCCGTTATTGTCTTTTGAATCGTATTTGCACCGCTGTCCGTCATTTTCGGAGCAATAGCATTAATTTTTTCATTTACATAGTATTCAAGCTGTGGTTTTATCGGAGTTTCGTCCAACAACGTACCGAGCTTCTGGGAAAAGTCCTTAGGTACAATAATTGTTGCATAGACATCTCCGCTTTTTACACGTTCTATACCCTCGTCACGAGTGCTATAGAACGTCCAGCCAAGCTTTTTATTTTCCTTAAGTCCTGAAGCAAGTTCAGCACCTACATTTATACTTATGTCCTGTATTTGGGCGCCCTCATCCAGATTGACAATACCGACCTTAATACTTTTTGTATTACTGTACGGATCCCAGCAGGCCCTGATATTTACCCATGCGTATAGAGAAGGGAGCAAAGCAATACCCAAGGCAATTATACCTGCAACCCAATTTCTTGTAATCTTTTTCATATCTGAAAAATAAATTCTTAAGCAATTTCTAAAAAACATATCCAATCACAACCTTATACTCCTGAATTATACTGTGGAAACCAAAATTTGTAAAGTGATTTTATCTTTCAAGGTTTATTAAATTTAGAGTAGGTGATTTTTTGAAGAAAAAAGTTCTAATAACGATTGCTGTAATACTGGTTGTTTTATGCATTATTGGTGTTATTGTTTTTCATACTGTTTTTGCACGGGAATATGTTTCACTCTGCTTTATTCATACGTCTGATGAAATAGGTAAGCAGCTTGGAGATATAACGAACAGTCTGGGTGGAAATTCATCATTAAATAATATAAAAATACGTTATGGGGAAAGCAATATTAATGTTTCGTTAGGAAATAAACTTTCAATAGAAACCGACGGTGAAAGTAACGAAACAATACAGGAGCTTTTATTCAACTATGAATATTTAAAAAAATTCTACGATATTCTTAATGTTACAAAAAAAGGCTCAGAGGTCACATCTTTTGATACAAACGATGTGAATTGTGATGTATATACGGTTAAAATCAGTAAAGATGATTTTGCGGGCCTTTGCGCAGGGGCAAAAACAGATAAAACTTATGACTATATTTTTTATAAGGTAAAAAACATTATAGAAAACATATCGAAAAATCTTGGCATTACATTTTCTGATGATGCCGCAAATACCATTTTAAGCGGAATAACACCATCGAAGTTGAACCTTGCCGATAAACTTACAGACGATATTTTTGTTGACCTTTACATACATGATAATTGTGTATGTAAACTAAAAACCTCAATTGATTTTTATGGAATAAATATGAGCAATGTTATTTTAGAAATAACTTTAAGTGACGGCAATAAGCCTTTAGACTATGCCGATATTCACTTCAGCTGCGTTGTGGACGGCAAGAAATTCTACTTTGATGCATCTGAAAAAGGTGATTATTCAGACAAAAATGAAATGAATTTATTGCTTAAAACCGTAATAAATTATGATCATATTTGCCCTTTTGCTGCCGAAATTGCTTTTGAAACCGATAAAGATAAATATACTGTAGCAGGGTATTATAAATCTGCAGAAAGCAGAAAAAACATACACGGGGACGGCTATCTTATTTCCGAGGATGATAAACTAAAAATCATCTATTATAGCCTTCCGGGTAATCGCTTAATGGATGCTGTTGTAAAGTAAATTCTGTTATGGCTCACTCTCATATAAGCAGTAAAAAAATCATGGGTGTCTTTTTCGCAAATGCTTTATTTTTTGTTTACACTAAAAAATATCAGTGGTATAATGGGCGGTAGAGGTGTATTTGTATGAATTTTTCTCCATATTTTTTGGTGTTAACAGTAATAAATATAATTGCTTTTATCCTTTATGGAGTTGATAAATATAAAGCAATTAACAAAAAAAGACGCATCTCGGAAGCTACACTTCTTACCGCTGCATTTCTTATGGGCAGTTATGGAGCTGCTTTTGGGATGATAATTTTTAATCACAAGACTAAAAAATTAAAGTTCCGGCTGCTCGTACCCTTTGCGGTGCTCTTAAATACGGCGATTTTTATATTAGGGAGGTATTTATATGTTTAATGGAAAAATGAAAGCTGTTACATTCAGCTATGATGATGGAGTAACTGCGGATAGAAAGCTTGTTAAGATATTAAATAAATATGGACTAAAATGTACATTTAATTTAAACTCAGAAGTACGTCCCATGGTACATAAGCGAGAAGACGGAAAAACTACTGAAAGATTTGATATCACCGAGAATGCTGATTTATATAAAGGGCATGAAATAGCAGTTCATACCTGCACCCATCCTCATTTAAATGACTATGACTATGATAGGCAGTATCAGGAGATTGCACGTGATAAAGAAAATCTATCAAGGATATTTAAACAGGACATCGTAGGAATGGCACTTCCTTATGGATTGAGTAGCTGTAACGACATTACCGTAAAAGCGATGAAAGATGCAGGTATGGCTTATTCCAGGGGAACTGCTGCTACCCATAGCTTTGATATACAAAAGGATCTGCTTCCTTTTAATCCCACATGTCACCATAAGGATCCTCTTCTTATGGAGCTATCCGAAAAGTTTGTTAATATGAAAGCAGACAAGCCTCAAATTTTTTATATTTGGGGGCATAGCTATGAATTTGATTTGGATGAAAACTGGGATAAATTTATAGAGTTCTGTGAGTTTATTTCAGGAAAAGACGATATTTTTTACGGAACAAACAAAGAGGTATTGCTCTAATGGATATAAAAGGATTAGTTGACGGGTTAAAAAACTGTCCCTGCGGAAGAAAACATGAAATTGATATTAAGGCTGTAGAAATCGGAAGCGGCCTGCTAAATAAAACAGCAGAAATATTAACAGCAAATAATTTTCCTAAAAAAATATTGGTTGTGGCAGATAAAAATACTTTAAAGGCTTCAGAAGGCATTTTAGAAGTGCTTAAAGAAGGCGGCTTTTTATACGGAATCAAGCTTTATGAAAACTTACGTGAAGCCGATGTAAAAGGGGTTAACGAAGTAGAGGAAGAGTCAAAAGCTTATGAAGGCATACTTTCTGTGGGCAGCGGCTCTTTGAACGATATATGCAGAAGGGCAGCCTTTTTAGCTGATAAAGAATTTGCAATCTTTGCTACCGCACCCTCAATGGATGGCTTTGCTTCGGGAACTTCTCCCATTACCGAAAACAATTTTAAAGTAACAAAACAGGCAAGACAACCAAGTATAATTATAGCTGATACAAAAATTCTTGCCAATGCACCGGCGGAGCTTAAAAGTGCCGGGTTTGGCGATATGATTGCTAAGTATATAGCTTTAGTTGACTGGAAGGTTTCTCATCTTGTTACCGGTGAATATTACTGTGAAAATGTTGCATTAATTACAAAAAAGGCTCTTGAAAAGGTTGTAAAGTTGGCACCGAGAGTAACAGAAGCCAGTGAAGAAGCGGCAGAAGCCATTATGGAAGCCTTGGTTTTAACAGGCCTGGCAATGAAGCTGGCGGACTGCGTTCGTCCGGCTTCAGGCACGGAACATATTATTTCGCACTACTGGGAAATCAAAAAGCTTGAAAAAGGTCTTATTTCAGATTATCACGGTAAAAAGGTGGGGGTTGCCACTCTTTTTGCTACAAGGATTTATAAGAACATCATCTTAAATAAAAACATTAAATTTACATTGGACAAGACCGATTGGGATGAAGTATATAAGGCCTATGGACCAAACTTTTCAGAAGATATAAAGAAACTAAATTCTCCGACAGTAACAGATGAAACAACTCCTGAAATACTAAGAGAAAACTGGGACGAGATAGTAAGAATAGTGCATTCTGAGCTGCCAAGTGAATCTGATCTGCTGAATCTTATGAAGCAAGCAGGGGCGGCGGCAACTCTTGATGAGATTTCTGTCTCAAAAGACTTGGGTCTGCAAGGATTAAAGTATCATCCTTATATGCGTCACAGAATGACCCTTATGAGACTTTTACCCATGACTGACATAAAAATAGACTATGAACAA
>JAUZPY010000009.1 GCA_030705805.1 Bacillota bacterium
GGAGGATGGCAAGGTCACAGGGCATGACGAATGTCCTCATGTGATCACCGTGGATTTCGGAAAGTCTGTGGCGGTATCCGGTTGGCGCTATACCGCGCGGACGGACACCAATTCCGGCATCGTGAACGATTACAACATCTATGCGTCGACGGACGGCAAGACCTTCAACAAAATTTATACGGGCTCATTCCCGAAATTCGGAGTGAATGAGGACTATAAAACGAATCCGGTAAAAACTGCCTCCTGGGGCGATACGCCCATGCGCACAATCAAAATAGAAATAACGTCCTCAATCAGTGGCTACGGCACAGCCGCGGAGATTAACTTTCTGACCGGCGGCAAGGCAGATGGCGCAAAGACAGATAGTATAAAGACGGATAGCACAAAAACAGAGACAGACAGCACAAAGACACAGACCGTTCGGCTTGCCGAGGCGGAAGGCTATGTTGATCGTTCGCTCTGGAAGGTTCAGGCCAGCTCAGATTTGGGCAGTACAGTGCAGCGTGTACTTGATAATAACACGGGAACCTTCTGGCATACCCATTATACGGCAGAGGGCAGCACCATCACCGAGCACGACACACCGCCCTTCACACTGGAATTCACACTTCCTGAGGTCACCGCTATTTCCGGCGTTTCGATACTGCCACGTCAGGTGGGTAACACCGGTATGATTCAAAAGGTCAATCTCTATGTTTCCGATTCGGACACGGGTGAATATTTTCTTCTTAAGGAAAATGTAGAATTTAATGAAGAGAGCTTTTCAGAAAAGCGGATCCCGTTTTCCGCCAACATTAAGGTAAAGCACATTAAGCTGGAAGTTTTAGCAAGCATCGGGAGCTATGGCACCATGGCGGAATTTTACGCTTTTTCCGAGGACAAGGGAAAACCGACAGTTAGCTATCAGGAATTCAATACTTATGAAAGCGAACATAAGCTCTATGAGATTGACAATACAGCATTTATTGCTACCTATGAGGGCAATAACTGGGGCGGCAACACACCACCCAATATGTTTGACGGCAGTATCAAGACCTTCTGGCAGACCGAGCCCACACAGGATAGTGTCATGTCCTTCAATGTGGATATGAAGGCTGTCAACCGGGTTACCGAGATACATTATACGCCTAGACAGACTGATGATCATGATGGGCTATGGAAGGAAGTCAAAATCTGGGGCGGTACCGACCCGAACAACATGGAACCACTCAAGGATGTAACGCTTGCGGAAACGCTAGACAAAAAAGTCATCGCCTTTGATTCACCCATCACCGTACGCTATCTCTGCTTTGAAGTTTTACAGTATGTTGATAAGCGGATATCATGTGCGGAGCTTTCCTTCTGGCAGGATAAGGCGTCAAAAGATGCTATGAAAAAGAAAGAGATGTACAATCTGAAAATTGGCTCAAATGTTATTGCTTCTGAAGGGTCGGAGGGTAAGATTGAGAAGGCTATTGACGTGGCACCCTATATCGTGAACGGCTCGACACTGATTCCGCTTCGCGGACTTTTGGAGCAGATGGGTGCGTCCATACAGTGGGACGGAGTGAAACAAAAAATCTACATCACTAACGGGGATTATAAGATAACACTTCAGATATGCAACAAACTTGTGTATGTGGAAGATCCCCGATACGGAAGCATCCGCTACACGCTTCTGAACTTTCCTGTGATAAAGGATTCCCGTACCTTCATTCCGGTACGATTCATATCTGAACAGTTGGGCTATAAGGTGGATTGGAACAGCGAAACTCAAACGGTCACCATTACTAAATAATAAAATAACCTTTTTGAAGCAAACCGTAAAAAATAAACATTGATGAAAAAATCCACAATGCACCTAAAGTACAAAAAGGTGCATTGTGAGTATTATACTGGGGGAAAGCCTCCGATTGTATTAACTACAATCGGAGGCTTTTATATGTCCTGAAGAAAAGGAAGCCCCTCTTTGAATTTTTCCATATATTCCATAAATATGTGTGCCTATTTTAAAAGAAAGCTGCCCTGTCAAAAGTGATGTAGCAGCCTTTTGCTGTAAACTTGATTATTTTTAGTGAAACTTATTTGCTTTTATATTGACAATTGTATAAAATAAGTATATACTGTATATGCTGTTAATATACAGAAAAGGCGGTGGTTAATTGAATATTATAATAAGCAATGCAAATAATAAGCCAATTTATGAACAGATATACGCGCAGATTAAAAATTGTATTATTTCTGGAGAACTGGCTGGAGGCGATATACTTCCATCTATTCGCTCTCTTGCAAAGGATTTAAGGATTAGCGTTATAACAACAAAAAGGGCCTATGACGAGCTTGAAAAAGACGGATTTATTTTTACGGTTGCATCTAAAGGCTGTTATGTTGCTGAAA
The DNA here is from genome assembly GCA_030705805.1 of Bacillota bacterium. GTDB lineage: Bacteria > Bacillota > Clostridia > CAKSNL01 > HGM11501 > JAUZPY01. Next base: position 2,377 of record JAUZPY010000009.1, read on the forward strand.
AGAATACAGAACTCATAAGAGAAGCAAATTTGAGAAAAATTGAAGAGCATATGCGAAAAATAATTGAGCTTGCCCCGTCATGCAAATTATCAGAAAGCGATATTATTGAAATGTTTAGTATTATTCAAAGGGAGGATTAAAAAATATGAATGCTATTGAAGTAAAGAACCTCACAAAAAAATATACGGATTTTTGCCTTGACAACATAGAGCTTTCATTGCCAACCGGCAGTATTTTGGGGCTTGTCGGAGAAAATGGAGCCGGTAAGAGTACGATTATTAACCTTATTATGAATGCAATTATGCGTGACTCAGGACAAATATCTGTTTTAGGAATTGATAATCAAAGCAAGGAATTTAATAATGTTAAAAATGACATTGGAATTGTTCTGGATGAAGCATATTTTCCTGAAGTAATAACGCCTAAAAATGTAAATGTGATAATGAAAAATACATACCAAAACTGGGATGAAAAGCTATATTATAATTATATTAATAAATTTTCTCTTCCTCCCAAGGCGTTTAAGGATTTTTCAAAAGGAATGAAAATGAAGCTTGCCATAGCGGTTGCTCTTTCGCACAATCCAAAGCTTTTGATCTTGGATGAGGCGACAAGCGGACTCGATCCGATGGTAAGAGATGAAATTCTTGATATTTTCAATGAATTTACCCGTGACGAAACGCATTCAGTTATACTGTCCTCTCATATCGTGAGTGACCTTGAAAAAATATGTGATTATATTGCATTTGTTCATAAGGGAAAGCTTGTTTTCTGTGAAGAAAAAGATAAATTGATTGAAGAATATGCAATTGTAAAAATGTCAAATTCTGATTTTGAAGCGATACCGCCTAAGGCTATTAAAGGCATGAAGAAAAGTAAATTTGGAGTAGAAGCACTTGTTCTTAAATCCGCTGTTTCAAATGCAATTGCAACTGAGCACACAACCTTAGAAGATATTATACTGTTTCTTGCAAAGGAGGGGAATAATTGATGAAAGCATTGCTATTAAAGGATTCTTATACAATTGCACGTCAAATGAAAATATTTTTGATACTGATTTTATTCTTGGCTTGTTACGGATCTTCAATGTCAGGCTTTGCAATAATTTACGCTTCAATGCTGCCGATTACGGCACTTGCTTATGATGAACGCTCAAAATGGAATACACTTGCTGCTATGATGCCTTATTCACAAACAAGTATTGTGATGAGCAAGTATGTTTTGGGGTATATCTCAATAGGTATTGCAGCAATCATTTCTTGTTTGGCACAGATTGCAATAAGCCTGTATAAGCATACGAATTTTGAAGTGGAAGGTATTTTAGCTATCGTTGCAGTAATCTGTATAGCGTTATTACTGCTAGCTTTTACGCTTCCGTTTATGTTTAGATTTGGTGTTGAAAAAGGAAGAATTGCATTTTTTACACTTATAGCCGCAACAGGCTTGGGAAGTATGGTATTTGGAAAGAGACTTGCCGCTTTATTTGAGTTTGAGGTAGCTAACACAGCTTTTATTGGAATTATATTAGTTGTAATTACAATTATCATAAATATTGTTTCAATCATTGTTTCAGAAAAAATATATAAAATAAATTAACTTTAAAAGAGGTAACATAATGAATAAAATAAATAAATTATTAGCCGTGTTGACTGTGGCAGTAATGCTTATTAGCACAATACCCACTATAGCCTTTGCTGCTTCCGGTGATTATATAACACGTGGAGAAGTGGTAAATATGCTTCTTACAGCTGCGGACGATTACAACACAGGAGTTAAGAAGTCAGACATAATAAAAGGACGAGGAGACGGAAAACTTGATGAAGATTCTTATGTAACAAGAGCAGAGGCACTTGTTATGCTTTCTCGTGCATTCGGAAAACTGCCTATTCCAACAGGTGATAATGCAAGAAGTGCATATCCTTATATAAGTTTTACAGATTTACCTGATTGGTCAACTACCGAAATTGAAAATATCCTTCAATCAGGCATTATTGCCGGAACATCAGAGACCACACTGTCACCTGACGATAAAGTAACTTACGAACAAATGAAATTCTTTATAAGTCGTATTTATGCACTTGAAGGTACAAATTTAAAAGATGATTTTTATGCGACTATAAACAAAAAATTCTTGGATTCAAGTGTAATTCAAGAAGGTTATTCAGGAACAAGCAATTTTATGGATCTTGGAATTAAGGCAAGCAATGATGTTGCAGTAATAATTCGTGAAATTGCAAAAGGTGATGCAAAAACTGAAGGAGAAAAAAATATTGCAGCACTTTATAATAATATTATAGATGTTGCAGCCAGAAACAAAGAAGGAATTAAACCTATTCAAAAGTATCTTGATGCTATTGATTCTTCGAAAGATTTGAAGGAACTGATGAATGTCAGAAAAGATATTTATAAAGATTTAGACACATCATTGTTAATAGGTTTTGGCGTGATGGTTGACAGTAAGGACAGCAATCAATATATTCTTGGCTTTTCAGGAATGTCGCCTGCCCTTGGCAAGAATGGGTATGACGGAAGGGTTCCCGCACAGAAAACAGCTTATATGAATTACCTTACAGATAATTTGAAACTGATTGGAAAAGATGCTGCAGAAGCAGAGAATGAAGCAAAACTTATTTGGAATGCAGAAAAAGAAATAGCGGCAAATTCTCTTTCAAGACAAGAAATGGGTGATGTAGATAAAATATATAATATATTTACACTTGCAGACATTCAAAAAATATTTCCAAATGTAGATATGACCGATATATTTAATCAAACGGGATTTGAGCTTAAAGAAAAAATTATTGTTCCTGATGTAAATGCAACAAGGAAAGTTGCAGAACTTTTTGATGAAAAACACCTTGATACTTTAAAAGCGATATTAAGATTTGAAATTGCAAGTAGCTTTGGAGTTACGTTTAATGAAGAATTCAAGAATGTTAATGATAAATTACAACAAGAATATATAGGTGTTTCCGGAGCTTTATCAACAGAAGATACGGCAGCTCAATATGTTCAGAGTTTATTGTCCGACTATTTAGGTGAAGCTTATGTTTCTCGTCATTTCTCAAAAGAAGCTAAAACTGAAGCTGAACAATTAGTTAAAGATATTATCAGCACATACAAAAATCGTATTAAAAACTTAACTTGGATGAGCGAAAGTACAAAAGTGAAAGCTATCAAAAAACTTGACACAATGAAATTGAAAATTGGTTATCCTGACAAGTGGGATGATGATCTTGCAAATACAAAACTTTTGACAGCCAAAGAAGGCGGAAGCTTCTTTAATAACCTTATAGCAATACAAAAAGCATATCATAAATTATCTATCCAAAATCAAAAAAACGGTGTAGATAAGACCAGATGGGCTATGAATCCATACACGGTAAATGCTTGCTACAGCCATGTTGATAATTCAATTCAGTTTCCGGCAGCAATTTTGCAAAAACCATTTTTTGATGTAAATGCAAAATATGAAGAAAATCTGGGCGGGATAGGCTATGTCATTGCTCACGAAATCACCCATGCGTTTGATAATAACGGTGCAAAGTTTGATGAAAACGGAAACGCAACTGATTGGTGGACAAAGGAGGATTATGCAAAATTTCAGGAGCTATGCAAAAAAGTCGTAGACCTTTATGATGGCAGAGAATCAGCTCCGGGAATTGTTTGTAATGGCGAACTAACATTATCGGAAAATATTGCAGACCTTGGTTCGGCAGCTTGTATTACTGAAATAGAAAGTAAGCAGTCAAATCCTGATTATAAAACCCTCTATGAATCAATGGCTAAGGTATGGAGTTCAAGTTATACTCGTGCAATGAAACAATATTTACAACAAAATGATTTACATTCACCTGATAAATTGCGTGGCAGTCTTGTACTTCAGAATTTTGAGCCATTTTACGATGCTTTTGGCATTACAGAAAATGATGGAATGTGGCTTGCTCCCGAAAAACGTGTTACGATATGGTAGATATATGGGGTTAATCGATTTCACCATGAGGCGCAGCCGAATGATTTTACCGCGTGCCAAGGCGCGAGTTCATTACAGGGTTAATTTATAGATTAAAAAGTTAATTATGCTCATTTGGTGACTCCGAAGATGTCGAATGAAAGTTCGGCATCTTTTTTGTTGTAAATTTGGTATTTTATGGTATTATAATAATACAGAAAACATTATACGGTGGGTAGTTTACCTGAGAAAGAAAGGTGTGGTTTGTATATGGATTCTTTTGATGAATTAAACTCATTTTATGAGTACAAAATGTCAGGAGGAGATTCAGATCATTCCGGCGGTGGTGGTGGCAGTGGCGGAGGCAATAACGGTGGTTGTGGCTGTTTAACATTGCTTATTCTTGGAATACTTCTGTATGCGATATTTTCACTCATAGGGAATAATTATTAAGGCCCCTTGTCAATGGCTGGGATGGAAATTCCAACGACGCAAGGGGCAACCCAACGCAAGCAACTTAAGAGATTTTTGGCGAAGTATTTGGGTTAATTTTTTAGTGTTGACGACAAAGTGTAGTTATGGTATAATTGGCGATAAATACCAAGAAGTTGCGGAAGAGAATCCCGTCAGGAATTTATCATGTCTAAAAGGGATAAATCAATAATTATTTTTAACGATTCAAAAAGACTATTAAAAATTCTTAAGAGTACTATATGATTAGACATAAGGAACAAGCAGATATTAAATATTTGCTTATCCTTATGTCTAATCATGTGTATTATCTCAATTAAAATAGGTAAGAAAGTTATATTAACGGGTGGAACCTAACCATGAGGATTAGATTGAAAGGAGAGCAGTTTACAGTACTAAATATTACGTTTAACAATTGCAAAGGAGTGATTGAGTTGAAAAAGAAAATGGGTTTAATTAGTTTGGTAATTGTAATGGCGCAATTACAAGTTTCTCAATGCTGGGCATTCGGTGACGCTGCGGGGGATGTTAGGCAAGTGCAGCAATATAATTTTTCTATTGGTATTCTTGCCATGCTGCTGGTTGGTTTCGGATTTTTAATGGTATTTATAAAAAATTATGGCTTTAGTGCATTAACCGGCACATATTTGATAGTCGCAACTGCTTTGCCTTTATACATATTTATCCGCTCTACTGGCGTATTATCCTGCGAAGCAATTCCCGCTGATTGTATTGAGTCGATTTTATATGCAGAATTTGCAGCTGCTGCAGCGCTTATAGCAATGGGTGCAGTCTTGGGACGGTTACGGCTATATCAATATGCACTCATCGGAGCTATAATCGTACCTTTTTATATGTTAAATGAATGGCTTGTTTGTGATGGCGGATTAGGCGTTACTAAAGGTTTTGTAGATGCCGCAGGGTCTATTACAATACATACATTCGGTGCATATTTTGGACTTGGACTTGCAGTTGCGTTAACTGCTTTGAAACACAGAAGTTTAAGCGTTGAAAGTGACGCTACTTCTGATAGATTTTCGATGTTAGGTTCAATGGTTCTATGGATTTTTTGGCCAAGCTTTTGTTGTGCTATCGTATCTCCCGAGCAAGTCCAAATAACAGCAATTAATACGATATTGGCTTTATGCGGTGCAACTCTTGGCACATATTTAATAGGTTTGATTCTTCATAAAGGAAAGACTGCAATTGCTGACATTGCAAATGCTTCACTTGCAGGAGGCGTAGCAATCGGTTCAACCTGTAATGTGGTTAGCCCATTGGGAGCATTCGGAATTGGTATAGCAGCAGGTACATTGTGCGTTGTTGGATATGCAATAATACAGCCCTTGATTTCGGCTAAGCTAAAAATAGTTGATACATGCGGTGTTCATAACTTGCACGGTATGCCCGGATTGCTTGGCGGTTTAGCTGCAATACTGGTTGTTCCGGATATTGCAAAAGCACAATTAATTGGTATTGTATTTACTTTAGTTTTAGCATTCACAGCAGGAATAATAGGTGGTTATATTATTAAAATTACAGGTTCAAAAAAAATCCCCTATGAAGACGATGATGAGTTCCTTGGCTGAAATTTGATATAACATTTTTTAAAGCTGTCACAATATTAAATTGTGACAGCTTTTATAATATTATGGTATTTTTTTCCAAAATGGTATTGAATAGTTTACATACATATGATATAATGATAACATCCAGGTATATTTAATGAAAGAAGGTTGAATTTTTGAAAAAGTTTATTAGTGGTTTTATTTTAGGCGCTATTATGTTCTCTTTAATAGGGGCCTTTGCTGCAACATACGTTGCTAATTCAGTTAATTTTAAAATATTGGTTAATGGCAGTGAATTTGCTTCTGATCCACCGGCAGTATCAATTGAAGGAAGAACATATTTGCCTCTGAGAGCAATGGGCAAGGCATTAGGTGTTCCTGTCAACTGGAATGAGGAATTAAAGCAGGTGGAAGTTGGAAATATGCCTAAAATTGGTGACGGTGCAGGAATTGTAGACGGCAAATATTATATTGAAATTTTATCAGTAACAAAAGCAATTGATTATAAAGGTAAAAATGCACTGATTGTTAATTTTAAATTTACTAACAATAGCGATAAAACAATTTCTTTTATGGGAGCTACAGCATCAAAGGCATTTCAAAATAAGGTCCAGTTAGAAACTGCAATGATAACAGGAAATAGTAATTATAGTTCTGAAAATCAAATAAAGGATGTACAACCCGGTGGAACTATTGCGGTACAAAAAGCATTTATTCTAAGCGATAATTCAGCTGTCCAAATAGAAGTATCTCCATTATTTTCATTAAATGATACGGGTAAAATTTCAAAAACTTTTAATTTACAGTAAAATTTTTTATGTATTTATCAAGATACCGGCAAGGTACTCTTGACAGTGTTCGGTTAATTAATATGGATTATGTAATGCGTTATAATGGTTAATTTAGACGAAGAGTACTTAAAAATAAGAAAAATGAAACTGCTGAAGTCTTATGCCAAAAATGATACTCAATAAGGCAACTATTTCGTCGGTGTCAGACATTCAAAAAATACGTCTATTTGTATTACGAAAATAAAGGCTTTAACCCAACTTTTGTCGGGCTAAAGCCTTTTTGCGTAAGCGTATACACTGTTAATATCAGAATAGTTATTGTGCTTTTGATATACTTACAAGAGCTTTTCTTTTGTATAAAAATTATTTTAATAACTATCTTGTTATATGTTCATTTAAATTTCATTATATGTTCATCTAACTTTAACTATATATTCATAGATCGCTCACAATCCAAACGTACAATAAGGGTAGGAACAAACCCAAAATAATAAAAAGGAGATGTAAATTCTATGAAAGCAAAAAGCCACAAAATGAAGGTAACAAGCGGTATTTTAGCGGGGGTGATGCTCTTATCTGTTGGTACCATCAGTTATGCGGCGAACTCTAAAAGTGGCAAGGAGAACGTTTGCAGGATGAGCAAAACGCAAATGGTACAAAAAAATGGGCAAATGGATAAGGTGGATTTCAAGGCAAAACTTGCCCAGCTGGTAACTGCAGGCAGCATAACACAGGAACAATCAAATAAGATTGCGGCATACATGGAAAACGAGCAAGCTGCTATGAAAGCTGAGCATGAAAAGCTAGCAGCAATGACCGAAGCAGAAAGAAAAGCTTATTTTGAAGAAAATAAGAATACAAGTAAAACTGAAAGAAAAGATATGTTTGCATGTCTGGTAACTGACGGAACTTTGACTCAAGCACAAGCTGACTTGGTTGTTAAGGCCTTAATGCCGGAAGGCAGGGGTGGCCATGAAGGAAAATGCGGCTTAATGGATGCTAAACGACCTAAATTGACAGAAGAACAAATGGAAGCAAAAATGGAAGAGCAAAAGGCTGAAATGACGGAAGGACTTGCACAAGCGGTGACAAACGGAACTATTACACAAGCAACGTCAGATAAATTAGCCGCTTACATAGATAAGAAAGATGCAGAATGTAAAACACAGATGATGGAACAAAGAAATAAGACATCAGATAACAAAAAGGTTACCGGAGTAAAACCTTCTGCCAATGCCTTTCATAAAGGGTATAAGATGCAAGGGCTATTTGAAGGTGCAGTTACTGATGGTATAATTACAGCTGAACAATCAAAGGCAATTACTGATATTTTAAGAGCAAGACAGGAAGCAGCAAAAGAAGAAGCTATAGAAACAAAGCTTGCAAACATTGTAACTGCAGGAACAATAACACAAGAACAAGCTGATAAGGTAGTTGCTGCTTTAGATCAGCAGAAAGCCGATAAAAAAGCTGAACAAGAAAAGTTAGCAGCAATGACCGAAGCAGAAAGAAAAGCTTATTTTGAGGTAAACAAAGGAGCAAATAAACCTGAAAAAACAAAGCCGCTTGCAAGTTTGATAAGTGATGGAACAATAACACAAGAACAAGCTTATGCAATTATGAAAGCAATTATGTAAGACGGCGAATCACAGCTCCTCAAGTATTGATAATCTAATTGCTTTGCTCATGAAAAAAAATATTGATTAAAAATAAAAAAATTCTTGCATTTACCAATTACATATGATATAATTTAAAATATAGTCATTATATATTGACAAATGGATTGATTTATTTCCAGACAATACTCTCCTTAATTTGTTTAGAGTCAGAAGTTTTGAAATTTTAAAGTCCAAATAATTTAAGGAGGTATATGAATATGACGGATAAAACTCTTACATGCAAGGATTGCAATTCAACTTTTATTTTCACGGAAAGAGAACAGGCTTTTTACCAGGAAAAGGGATTTGAAAATGAACCACAGAGATGCCCTGAATGCAGAGCTGCAAAAAAGCAGCAAAGAGGGGATAATAGAGGTAGATACGGAAACTCTGAAAGAGAAATGTTCCCGGCTGTATGTGCTCAATGTGGAAAGTCAACAACTGTTCCATTTAAGCCAAGTGGCGATAGACCGGTTTTGTGCAAAGACTGTTACCAGCCTCGTAGATAGTCGGTTTAATTAAAAACTTGTAATGACAAAAAACCTCCTGTAGCACTTGTGCTTAGGAGGTTTTGTTTGCTTGGATGTGCAAACAAAACCTCTTATGAAACCGCCCCTTTCTTGTTTTGATACCAGCAAATGCTGTTATTGATTGGGGAACTTTCTATAGAATAAGGAATATGACTATAATATTTTATTTTGTATGTTGAGGAATAATTGATACAATATTGACAAAGCTAAATTACTGTTACGTAACTGATACTTGTGAAATTATTGTACTCCGAACCGGTAATAAATAAAAGAAAGGTTATAAAAAAATGAGTAAAATTTTCAATAAGGATATGAATAAGCCAAGTGGTCACACAATTAACAATAAAAGCAATAAAACCTTAGAAGGTGCTATCGCTAAAAGCAATCATAAAGCTACAAATATGAGCAAATATTCAGACAAGTATTACAAATGTTATTCTATAAAGCTAAATGAATTTTTAAAATCAAACAATTTAAAAACCATAAAAGAAGTAAGAAATCCAAAGACAGATAAAATTGCTTTTATCTATGAAAAAACCAATCAGTTAGATGAGTTGTTGACCATTTGGACTAATAATAAGGATAAGATGTCAAATGATGCTAAGTGAGCTTGCACCAGAGCAAAGCATTATTCTTATTTAGGGCGTTTGTTATACTTAAGTATGAATTTACGAATGGTGAATTGGTCTACCATATGGGGGTCAGACCACTATGGGAGTGTTCTGAATAAAAAGGTACTGAACTTTCGTTCGGCACCTTTTTTTAAAGTAGGCATTTTATGTTTGTGAGTCTGACTGCAAAATCAGCTCTTAGCACCTTTTACCCAATAAAAAATACCTTTTACATGGCAAAAAGAACCTCTTAATTAATAAGTGTTTACAAGCATAAAAAATTTAACTATAATACTTTTTGGATAGTAAATCAATAGGAGGTGACTTAAGTGAAAATCAAAATTAACGTAGATGAAAGTTTATCAGACGATGAAATAATTATAAATTGCCGCGGAATTAATGATGATATCCAGCATATACAGCAAGCGATTATGCAAAGCATAAGGAATGTTAATATTACATTTTATAAAGGAGAATGTGAGTATTATTTACCTTTAAAATCAATATTGTTTTTTGAAACTTCTCAAAACAGTATTGATGCACATACTATTGATGATATCTATCAGGTAAAAAACAAGCTTTATGAGCTGGAACAGATTTTGCCGCACAATTTCATAAGAATTTCTAAATTTACTATTATTAATATAAATAGCATCTACTCAATTGATAAAAGCTTAACGTCTGCCAGAAGCATCCAATTTAAAGATACGTATAAACAAGTCTACGTATCAAGGAACTATTATAAAAATTTAAAAAACAGACTTGAAGAGAGGAGAATATTCAATGATTAAAAAAGGAAAAATTATGTGGGGGATTACTTTTATTCTGGCGGCTGCATTGATCGTTGCAGAAGGCTTAGGATATCTGGGAAGTATGAGCTTATTCGGTTTAATTATAAGTGTTTTGCTCGTTCCGGTAATTATCACAAATATTATTTACCTTGATTTCCCCGGATTTCTATTCCCATTAGCTATAATAGGTATTATTTATGCCAAACCTTTAGGCATAGAAAAACTTTCGCCATGGCCTATTTTGCTGATAGCCGTGTTGTTAAGTATAGGATTATCGTTTATCTTTCCAAATAAAGGGCATCGCAAAATGCATTCTAAACATATTGCTGAAGAAGTAATAGACGGTAATGAAAATGATGAATTGAATTTTGAGGCAAAGTTTACCGGAAGTGTTAAGTATGTTAATGCAAAAAATATTAAAAACGTAAATATTGACTGTTCGTTTGGAGGATTAAAAGTATATTTTGATCACGCTGATATTAACGAAGCCGGTGCAAATATTAACTTTAACCTGAGTTTTTCCGGTGCTGAAATTTATATTCCAAGAAGTTGGGAAGTCATAAACAATGTAAACTGCATTGTGGGCGGAGTAGAAGTAAAAGGTGTAAGAGCAGATAATACTGATAAAAAAATTACCTTGAATGGTAAAGTAAGCTTTGCAGGAATTACAATTATATATGTTTAAGAATATTTTATAAAAACTCCTGTAAATATTAAAAAGATGCCGAATTTCATTTGGCATCTTTTTAATTGCAAAATTTGAAGTTATGCTGTAAAATAAATTAAATGAGATAGAGGTGATTATTTATGGATTCAAGTACAATGTACATAAAATATAGTTTTTATATAATTTCATTTGTAATTGTACCAATTATATTGATATTAAAATCCGTGAAAGTATTTAAAAATGAAAAATACAATAAAATCGATAGATTAAGCAGTATATTTAATGTATTCACCACTACTTTATATATCCCTATGTCTCTTTTTTCATTGGTTCAAATGCTCGCAAATATTGATATGAGTACTAAATTACAAGAAATTCTATATAACATATGGGCCCTTATAAGCCTTTCAATACCTGTTTTTTCGATTGTATGCCTAATACTATCTAACGTATGCAGAAAAAAGGGAAAATCTAAGTTTGGGCTAATGATACAATTCTTGCCCGCTGTTATCTTTTTATTAAATTTATTATTATCGGGTATTATTAATTCCCTTTGGTAACTTACAGCCAGGTATGTGTTTGCTTAGAACTATGCCATATAAAAGAAGGAGCCGCCGGCTAAGCCGGCGGCTCCTTCTTGTTTTAAGAAATAAGTTCAAATTTTAATTATGGATAAGCATGTATACTTTTTTAATTTAAATTGTCGTGAACAGCCCAGATAATTGTACCATCTTTATTTTGTGATAATTCCCAAAATGCTGCGCCGGCAAGATTGTTTTGCGTTATATACTTTGCCTTTTCAGTTACTGATTGAACGTCGTCATATGATATAAATGTAGAGCCGTTAAATAACCACGGCACATCTGCAACCGAATGATAATGTCTTGTATAGCTTGTGTTATTTAAGTATGTTGATACTATCTTATCATACGTAATGGAGCTGCCGTTTGTAAATGCTTTATATAAGCCGTCAGTGCTGTTAGTAATTCCACTATAAATATAGCCGTACAAAGGAATGCCAACGACAATTTTAGATGCCGGGAAGCCTTTAGAAATCCAATCTTGTATTGATGAGTCTGTACTGCATTTATACTGCGGAGAGGATTCTGTCGGGGTATATAGCGGAGCATTAAAATCTGTATAGCTATCCCATGGTCCATGTATGTCATATGTCATAACATTTGCATAATCCAAATAGTTATGTATTAAATCAATCTCTGTATTTTCAGTGTAAAAGCTTCCTGCACCACCTGCTATTGTTAACAAATATTTTTTGTTGTCAATATTACCTTGAGCATCAAGCTTTTGCCTTATTGCCTTAAGTAAAAGCGTGAAATTCGTCTTATCCGCCGGACGATTTACATTGGATGAAAGCCCGCCGCTTACAGGATATTCCCAATCCAAGTCTGCACCGTCAAAGCCATATTGCTTTATAAAATTCACAACACTTACCGCAAATGCATCTCTGCTGCTGTCAGTTAAAGCGACATCTGAAAATTTACCTGACCACTCCCAGCCGCCGATTGATATTAATGTTTTAATATTAGGATATTGTTTTTTAAGCTCACTCAGCTTAGAAAAATTCGTAATATCAACTGCCGGATCACCTAAGGCAATTTTTAAATCTGTTCCGATATTGGCAAATGCATAATTAATATGCGTAAGGTTAGCTGCGGGAATATTAAGAGGGGTGTATCCATTATATGCTCCCCAACTTGCATAATACCCTACTGCTATTTTTGTTGACTGAACAGGATCTGGTGGCTGAACAGGATCTGGTGGCTGAACAGGATCTGGTGGCTGAATAGGAGCCAATGTTACTACATTCAGTGCGGTACTGGAAAGAGATAAATTACCGCTGTAATCCTTTGCTTTTACGGTAATGGAATAGCTTGTGGAAGCTGTAAGACCTGTAAGAGTGTAAGTAGTAGAATAGGCAGTTGCAACATATGTAGAATTTTTATAAACCTGATAGGATGCTACGCCCTTGTTATCGTATGAGGGGGACCATGATAACGATATTGAATTCTGAGTAATACCCGTTGCAGATAAACTGCTCGGTGCTGTAGGAGCTTGAGTGTCAACCCGCTTTTTAGCACTGGCTATGATGCCAAACTGAGGCAAAAAAGATGCAGAAATAAAGAAAAACAAGCTAAGTATGGCTATTCTTTTAACTTTGTTCATTGATAACACCTTCCTTTGTAGTATAAGCTCATTATATCAATTTTCAAAGTGTAAAATCAATGAATAAATATTGGCAGTTGTACCAATAAGCGATGGGAAAAAAAGCACAAAATTATTACAGGCAAAGTCAGACAGTATCGCATGTATGATAATTAATATTGATTATTTTAAATTAATGAAACATATGGTCATGTAAAGTGTTTATGGAGTTTTTGGTTAATAAGCCCAATACTGCCGCATATTTGCAGAAATGATTTTTGCTTATATCTTGATTCTTAGAGAAGCTCCTGTTATAATAATAATTGAAGTTATAAAAAGGAGCAGATGTTATAAGTTTTTGGCTCAATAGCATAACTTACTTTAAAAGAAAAAGGAAAAATAAATAAGGGGGTTAATTTTATGAAAAAATTGTTATCTGGTATCTTGTTAGTATTTCTTTTTACAAACACATCTTTAATTTGTGCAAATGCCGAAGAAGCCAGCGAAAATGTTTTATCGGTAAGCGGCAATTATATGGTTGTATCGGTTGCTGACGAAGCATATGTTTCAATTGGCGTTAAAACAAACAACGCTGACTATAAGCTTTGTCAACAAGAAAACAAAAACAAAATGAATGATATTACACAAGCAATTAAAGCATTAGGAATAGAGGAAAAATACATAAAAACCACAGAGTACAATTCAGTTCCTATCTATGAATATGTAAAAACAGAAGAATACACCGGTATTTATTATAACGGTACTTACTATAATAAACGAGTATTAAAGGAATACCAGATTACTCACATGATAAGAGTAAAGCTGACTGATGTTTCTTTGGTAGGAAAACTCATTGATATTACAGTGGAAAAAGGGATTAATGAGCTTAATAATGTCGAGTTCTCCTTATCAGATTCAAAACAACAAGAACTTTATCTTGAAGCTCTGGCGGGGGCTTCCAAAGCAGCAAAAGATAAAGCAGAAGTTTTATCTAAGGCCTTTGATATAAAAACATTGAAAATAAAAAGCATAACTACAGATAACTATAACTATGTTCCTTATAACAACTATTCCTATAAAGCACAGGGCGGTGTTTATGCCACTGCACCAGCGGCAGATAGTGAAACTGGCAATTATACCAGTATTACAAGCGGCGAAATACAAATAAGTGCAACAGTTAATATTGTCTATACCTATTAAAAATTTGAATTAAATAAATTTAGTAACTATTAGGAGGGGGCTGTCTCAATCTTTTGATGAGACAGCCCCTACTGTTCTATGTTGTCGTTTTTTGACTTTTGTATGAAAATATGGCATAATAAAATTCAAGACAAAAAGCACACAACTTGTGAAGTACTAAGGCATAAGATTAATTAAATCGATATTTAAGGGAGTACTTAAAATCATGATAGATAATAATGAGCTTACCGCTTATTTAAGCAGGGGAATAAAAAATATAATAACACATGCGATTAGGGGTTCGCTTAAAAATCCAAGAGAAGCTGCTTTTCTTTTGGGATATCAAAAGCATAGCACAAAGGCTGGAAAATTAAGAAGCGGCTTTGAAGATGAAGGTAGGCATATTCCTGCGTTTTTAATTTCAAGCATAACGCAGACTTGTAATTTACATTGCAAAGGCTGTTATGCAAGAAGCAATGGCATTTGCTGTGATGAAAAGGGCAGTGAAATTCTGTCTTCGGCCAAATGGTCAAATATCTTTAAGCAAGCGGAAGGGCTTGGAATAGGCTTTAACCTTTTAGCAGGGGGCGAGCCCCTTATGCGGCGTGATGTGATAGACGAGGCGGCAAAGCAGAAAAAAACTATATTTCCTATTTTTACGAACGGAACTATGATTGATGAAGAGTACATAGAGGTGTTTGATACACATAGAAATCTCATACCGGTTATTAGTATTGAGGGCGATGAGCAAGCTACAGATGAACGCCGCGGAAACGGTATTTACAGAGTATTATCAGAAAAAATGGATAAAATAGCAAAGAGACACATTTTGTTTGGCGCGTCTATTACAGTTACTGCAAAAAATATAAATCAAGTCACCGATTCATCCTTTATTGAAGATTTAAAGAAGAAGGGCTGCAAATTAATTTTCTTTATTGAATATATTCCGGTATCGGAAGGTACGCAAAATCTGGTTTTGTCAGATATCGACCGTAATATGCTTGAACAAAAAGTAAATCTTTTGAAAAAAGTATATAAAAGCATATTGTTTTTATCTTTTCCGGGTGATGAAGAAAAAATGGGTGGCTGCCTGGCAGCAGGCCGGGGCTTCATTCATATAAATCCTTACGGCGGTGTGGAAGCATGTCCTTTTTCACCCTATGGAGATTGCAGCTTAAAAAACAGTACACTAATAGATGTGATTAAGTCACCGTTTTTTGAAAAGCTTAGAATGAATTTACTAAGTGGTGAGCATAATGGCGGATGCGCCTTGTTTAATCAGCAAGAAAAGGTAGAAGAGCTGTTGCAGATTTAAATTTTAGTATAGGCATATAGGGGCAGGCTCTCTTAGGCTTAACAATTAAAATAGCACATGTCTTGACATATGTAAAGACATGTGCTATTCTGTTTTTAAATAATTTTTGGAGATGGGCATATGGACAATATAATAGATAGAATTAAAGAACTTAAGAAAGAAAAGGATGCCGTTATTTTAGCTCACTATTATGTAGATGGTGAAGTAAAAGAACTTGCTGATTATATAGGCGACTCCTATTATCTTAGCGAGGTTGCTGTTACCGTGCCGCAAAAAACCATTATACTTTGCGGAGTTAAATTTATGGGTGAAAGTGCTAAGATATTAAATTCAGGGAAAAAGGTTATTATGGCTAATGCTGCTTCTGACTGCCCCATGGCACATATGGCAGACGTTGATAAGATTGAAGAAATAAGAAAACAATACAAAGATATCGCGGTAGTTTGTTATATTAATTCAACCGCTGAAATAAAAGAACACGCTGATGTATGTGTAACATCATCAAACGCGCTAAAGATTGTAAAGGCTCTGCCACAAAAAAATATCTATTTCATTCCCGATGAAAATCTCGGCAGATATATAAAAAGCTTAGTGCCTGAAAAGAATTTTATATTAGGTGACGGATTCTGTCATGTGCATACAAGCATAAAGAGAGAAGATATTGAAAAAGCAAGGCAGATTCATCCTAACGCGAAAGTACTTGCTCATCCCGAATGTACTATGGATGTTCTTGAAATAGCCGATTACATCGGCAGCACTTCCGGTATTATTGATTATGCATCTAAAAATGAATCTGAAGAATTTATTATATGCACAGAAATGGGTATATTGTATGAGCTAAAGAAAAATAACCCCAATAAGAAGTTCTATTCTGTAGGTCACAGGCAATTTTGCCCAAATATGAAGTTGATTAAAGTGGAAGATGTTTTGAATGCATTGGAAAATTCAGATAATGAAATAATATTGGATGATGCACTTATCCTAAAGTGTAATGATGCACTGGCTAAAATGTTAGTGCTTGCAAAGTGAAGGGGATAATTATATGGAGGACTTAGATGTTATAATTGTGGGGACAGGTGCAGCAGGACTATTCTGCGCTTTGCATCTGCCGACGGATAAGAAGATATTGATAGTTACTAAAAATGCTGTGGATAAGAGCAATTCATTCCTTGCTCAAGGCGGCATATGCGTTCTTAAAAACGAAAAAGATTATAACAGTTATTTTGAAGATACCATGAAGGCGGGGCACTATGAAAATAATAAAGATTCGGTAGAACTGATGATCCGTAAATCACCGGAAATAATTTCTGAATTAATCTCCTACGGAGTAAATTTTGAAAATAAAAACGGAAAATATCAATATACCCGTGAAGGCGGTCATGCTGTTCCGAGAATACTTTTTCATAAAGATTTAACCGGTAAGGAAATCACAGGCAAATTATTTGAGGAAGTAAAGAAAAGAGAGAATATAAAGATATCAGAATACACAACTATGCTTGATATTGTTTGCAATGGCAATACTTGTACAGGTATAGTTATTTGCAATAAAGATGGTGAGGTAGAGAGAGTAGATGCAAAGTATGTTGTATTTGCCTGTGGAGGAATAGGTGGCTTGTATGAAAGCTCAACTAACTTTCATCATATAACAGGCGATGCGATTGCAATTTCTTTGAAGCATAACATAGAACTTGAAAATATTAATTATATTCAAATTCATCCTACAACTCTTTATTCCGAAAAGCCGGGAAGGCGCTTTCTTATTTCTGAATCGGTACGCGGAGAAGGTGCAGTCTTATACAATAAAAACATGGAGCGGTTTGTCAATGAGCTTCTTCCGAGAGATTTATTAACCAAGGAAATTAAAAAACAAATGAAAAAAGACGGAACCAAGTTTGTGTGGCTTTCCATGAAAGATATTGGCGTTGATGTAATTAAAAAGCATTTTCCGAACATTTATCAGCGTTGTCTTGAAGAAGGTTATGATGTAACAAAGGAATGCATACCTGTCACTCCGGCTCAGCATTACCATATGGGCGGAATTAAAGTAAACTTAGACAGCAAAACATCTATGGAGCGTCTGTATGCTGTCGGAGAGGCAAGCTGTAACGGAATTCACGGAAAAAACCGTTTGGCAAGCAATTCCCTTCTTGAAAGCCTTGTGTTTGCCAAGTGCGCCGCGTTTGATATTATCAAAAATTTTGCCCCATATGAGGGAGCAAAGCCTGCGGTAAACTTAGATGATTATAAAGATTCGGAAAAATTAAAATCAAGCTATAAAGAAATGATATTAAATGAAATTGAGAGGATAAATAATTGTGAGTAATCTTACAACAATGAAATTAAATGTGGACAGCTTATTATTACAAGCATTAAAAGAAGACATTACAAGCGAAGATATTACCACTAATGCAATTATGCGTGAAAGCCGTATAGGGCAGGTACAATTGCTTTGCAAACAAGACGGCGTATTAGCCGGTTTGGATGTATTCAGGCGGGTTTTTGAATTATTGGATGAAACTACTAAAATGGATGAGTTCTTTAAAGATGGTGATGCAGTAAAAAACGGGGATTTAATAGCGGTTATTACGGCGGATATCCGTGCTGTTCTTTCAGGGGAAAGGACTGCACTTAATTATTTACAGCACATGAGTGGAATAGCAACTCATACCAAATCAATTTCCGGCTTGTTAGAAGGAACAAAGATTAAGCTGCTCGATACCCGAAAAACTACGCCTAACATGAGAATATTTGAAAAGTATTCTGTTAAGGTCGGTGGAGGATATAATCATAGATTTAACCTGTCTGACGGAATTTTGATTAAAGATAATCATATAGATGCTGCCGGAGGAGTAAAAGAAGCAATTGCTTTAGCAAAAGAGTATGCACCGTTTGTTAGAAAGATTGAAGTTGAAGTCGAGAACCTTGATATGCTAAATGATGCATTAGAAGCAGGCGCAGATATTATTATGCTTGATAATATGGACATAAAAACGATGAAAGAAGCAGTCGGAATTATTAACGGAAGGGCCGAGATAGAATGTTCCGGCAACGTCACAAAAGAACGTGTTTCCCAAATTGCGGATGTTGGTGTGGACTACATATCCTGCGGAGCAATAACCCATTCATCTCCTATACTGGATTTTTCTTTAAAGAATCTTAAGGTATTATAATTAATCATAAGAATGGAGGGAGTAAAATGGACGGGGATAAAAGACGACAAGAAATAAAGAATATGCTGTCAAACACAACCCCTATTTCAGCTGCTAAAATTGCCAAATATTTTAATGTCAGCCGGCAAGTTATCGTTCAGGACATTGCCTTACTCAGAGCTTTAAATAGCAATATTATTTCTACGAGTAAAGGCTATATACTGAATGAGGGAATTCGGAAACAGAGAATTTTTGAGGTTTGCCATACTAACGACCAAATTGCAGACGAGTTGAATACAATTGTCGATGCAGGAGGGCGTGTTATTGATGTTTTTATAAATCATAAAATTTACGGTGAATTCAGAGCAACGCTTTTTATTACTTCCAGAAGAGATGTTAATGATTTTGTTGAGCTTGTAAAAAGCGAAAAAGTCTCCCCTTTAAAACAGCTGACCGATGAATATCATTACCACACTGTAGAAGCAGATTCCGAAGAGATTCTTGACATTATAGAAAAAGAACTTGATAAAAAGCACTATTTGGCTAGGCATAAGTGAGTAGAACTCTATATGCCCTGCCCTTGTTAAATTTCCGTCCTTCTTATCTTGTCGATTTTGCAAGGCGTCAGGTGCTACAATCTTACGCACTGAAAAGATAAAAATTTTTCCTAAGGACAGGGTCGTAGAGTTTTAAAAGAGCAAATTTTTCGTAAGAAAAGGCAAAAGCACAGTGAATACTTGATGTATTCACGAGCATTTTAACGCATTACTTTCGGAAAATTTGCCTTTTAAAATCATATAGGGCTTTACTTCCTTATGCCTAAATAAACAATAAACAGGGAAATCCCCTATTGCAGCACATCTGTGATAGAGGATTTTTTTTATATTGAACTTACTACATTTATCCTAGAAATTACATCTTTGTCTATTTTTTAACATTGCTTGTAATCTTGGACGCAAAGAGATATAATAATACTCGGTCTTTAAAAAGTAAAAATTATCAGCAAATATTTAGGGGGAAGCTTTATGAACATTATCGTCTGCATTAAACAAGTACCGGGAACGAATAAAGTAGAAGTAGACCCGGTAACAGGCGTTTTGAAAAGAGAGAAAGTGGATTCTAAGATGAATCCGTATGATTTGTATGCGCTGGAAACGGCGTTGAGATTAAAAGAAGCTCATGGAGGTGTTGTTAAGGTTATATCTATGGGTCCTCCCCAGGCAAAAGAGGTTTTAAAAGAGGCATTTTCCATGGGAGCAGATGACGGAGTTTTAATTTCAGACAGAGCTTTTGGAGGCTCTGATGTTCTATCAACAAGCTATACATTATCTCAAGGCATAAAAAAGCTTGACGGATTTGATTTGATACTCTGCGGAAAACAGACAACCGATGGTGATACTGCACAGGTAGGGCCTGAACTAAGTGAATTTTTAAAGATTCCAAGCGTATCAAATGTAACAAAATTGATTGAGGTTACGAATGAAAATATTACAGTCGAAATGGATATGCAAAACACTGTTGAGATTGCAAAAATAAATTTTCCTTGCCTGCTTTGTGTTGACAAGGATATTTTTCAGCCAAGGCTACCCTCGTATTTAAAGAAAATGGCAACAAAAAACAAAGAAATTCGTGTATTATCCCTTAATGATTTTGAGGATAAGAATACTGATAATTATGGTTTAAACGGTTCTCCGACACAGGTTCAGAGAATATTTCCTCCTGAAAGTAACGGCGATCACGAACTTTGGGCAGGTGACGGCAAATCAGTCACCACTAAGCTTTATGATAAGATAAAAGAGCTTAAATTTGTATAGAAACGAGGGGTCAATATGCCAAAATTAATTGTGCATCAGGATAAAATTAAAAATATAGAAAACCTTATAAAAACATGTCCTTTTGGGGCAATGGATATAAATGGCGGCAAGCTGGAAATCAATTCAGCCTGCAAAATGTGTAAGCTGTGCGTCAAAAAAGGCGACCCGGGAGCGGTCGAATATATTGAGGAAAAAGGGGTCTCTGTCGATAAGTCAAAATGGAATGACATTTGTGTTTATGTTGACCATGTAAACGGTGATATTCACCCTGTTACATATGAGCTTATCGGAAAAGCGAAAGAGCTTGCAGGCAAAATTCATCAGAAGGTATGCTGTTTGTTTATGGGTGAAGACATTGCAGGGAAGGCAGAGGATCTGCTGTATTACGGAATAGACAAAGTATATTTGTATGAAAGCCATAGGCTTAAACATTTTTCCATAGAGCCATATACCGCTGTTTTTGAAGATTTTATAAAAAGGGAAAAACCATGTGCAATACTGGTTGGGGCAACAACCGTGGGCAGGCAGCTGGCCCCTCGTGTTGCGGCAAGATTCAAAACAGGCCTAACCGCTGATTGTACGATATTGGACATCACCGAAGATACTGACTTGGTGCAGATAAGGCCTGCCTTTGGCGGCAACATAATGGCACAAATTTGTACACCGAGAAACAGGCCTCAAATGGCAACGGTAAGATACAAGGTTATGAACCCACCGAAAAAAAACAGCTCTAAATCAGGCACGATAGTTTCCTGCCATATAGAAGACAGTAAATTAGAGTCCGGCATAGATGTTATGAATGTCTATGAAAAAGAAAAAGTTAAAACTATTGAAAATGCTGAAGTCTTGGTAGTAGCAGGCAGAGGTGTGAAGTCCAAGGATGACCTTGGAATGATACAGAAGCTGGCTGATTTATTAGGCGGTGAGATTGCATGCACAAGGCCTTTGGTTGAATGCGGCTGGATGGATGCAAAAAAACAAATCGGCTTAAGCGGCAGAACGGTAAGACCTAAGCTGATTATCACCTGCGGAGTTTCCGGCTCGGTTCAGTTTGCATCAGGTATGAACAATTCCGAGCATATATTTGCAATTAATAATAATCCTGAAGCACCCATTTTTAAGGTTGCCAGTTATGGTATAGTGGGTGATATTTATGAAGTTGTACCTCAGTTAATAGAGAAGATTCAAAAGGGACGGGAGGCGTGAATATGGCTTACAAAACATTTGATGAAACTGACTTTAAGAATATAATGGCAATAATAAATGATTCTGCAAGAGTGTTATATAAAGATAAAATTAATGCAGAATACAGCCATGATGAACTTGGCGGCACACATAGCGTGCCTGATATTGTAGTAAAAGCACTTTGCACAGATGAAGTTTCCAAAGTAATGGAATATGCATATAAAAGCAATATACCTGTAACGCCAAGAGGTTCGGGAACAGGCTTAGTCGGAGCTTGTGTGCCCATTGAAAAGGGAATCACGCTGGATTTGTCGCTGATGAATAAGTTTTTGGAACTTGATGAGGATAACTTAACGGTTACGGTTGAACCTGGCGTTTTGCTTATGGATTTAGCCAAATATGTTGAAGAACACGACTTTTTCTATCCGCCTGACCCAGGTGAAAAAACCGCAACAATAGGCGGCAATATAAGCACCAATGCAGGTGGAATGCGCGCAGTAAAATACGGCGTTACAAGGGATTATGTGAGAGCCCTTGAGGTTGTACTGCCAAGCGGACATGTCGTAAATTTGGGTGGTAAGGTAGTAAAAAACAGCTCCGGATATGCTATGAAAGATTTAATGGTAGGTTCGGAGGGAACGCTTGGCGTTATTACAAAAGCTACTCTGAAGCTGCTGCCCCTGCCTAAAAAAACGATTTCGCTTTTAATACCGTTTTCAACCTTTGATAAAGCTATCGAAACGGTGCCGCTGATTATAAAATCCAAGGCTATCCCAACCGCAGTAGAGTTTATGCAAAGGGAAGTTATAATGGATGCAGAGGATTATTTGGGCAGTAATTTCCCGGATAATCAGTCAGATGCATATTTGCTTTTGAAATTTGACGGGAATTCAAAAGAAGAAATAGAAGATGACTATGAAAAGGTGGCAAAAATTTGCTTGGAACAGGGCGCAAAAGATATACTTATTTCAGATACCGAGGAACGCGATGAAGCTATATGGAAAACAAGAGGTGCATTTTTGGAAGCAATAAAATCATCCACCAGCGACATGGACGAGGTTGATGTTGTTGTCCCCAGAAACAAGGTTAATGAAATGGTTACGTTTTCTCATACCTTGAAAGATACTGTGGGAACGAGAATTAAGAGTTTTGGCCATGCAGGGGACGGCAATTTGCACATTTATGTGCTGAAAGATAATTTAACGGATGATGATTGGAGTAAAAAGCTTCATGATGCTATGAACGAAATGTATGGTAAAGCAAAGTCTTTAGGGGGCTCAGTGTCCGGAGAACATGGCATAGGATATGCAAAAAAAGAGTATCTTAAAAATTCACTTGACCCTGCTGTAATTGAAATAATGAGAGGAATAAAAGCAGCTTTTGACCCCAAGAATATTTTAAACCCCAGAAAGATTTTTTAATTAGGTACTGTTAATAAGAAGTAATAGCCGTAAAATAAAGCTTTTCTAAAAAGATTCAGAACTTTTTAGAAAAGCTTGTTACAAAGTTTCCCCGGTCTGCAGACATATTGAGTATGTTTGCGAATAATATAAATAGTAAAAGTTTATATTTAGGGAAGCGGAATAATGATAATTTGTATTAAGCGTCAATCTTTTATAATTACGTCTATTGTGTTGATTTTAGCTATAATAGCTTCTGTTTTATACATTACTGCAATAGACAATAGCGGGGAAGATGAAAATTTAGTATATGTCCCTATAATAATGTATCATGAAATTAAAACTTACAAATTAGGTAAGGATGTTATAAGCCCTTATGAATTTGAAAGTGATTTGCAATATTTAAAAAGTAATAACTATAATACAATAACAATGGCAGATTTAATAAATTATGTATATAACAATGGAACCTTGCCTGAAAATCCAATAGTTATATCCTTTGATGACGGATATTTAAGCACTTATAAATATGCACTTCCGCTCCTTAAAAAGTATGAGATGAAAATAGTGTTTTCTATTCTGGGTAAAAATACAGACGACTTCACGCAAATCCCCGACAATAATATAGACTATTCACATGTAACATGGGCTCAATTAAATGAAATGCTGGATTCGGGTTATGTGGAAGTCCAAAATCATACATACAATTTACATTACTGCGGCAGCCGATTAGGATGTATGAAAAAAGCGGAGGAATCGTTGGCAGATTATGAAAAAACCTTGACTGAAGATATAACTAAGCTGCAAGATGAAATAAAATTATATACCGGAAAGGTTCCCGATACGTTTACATATCCTTATGGCAAGTCAAGTGAAAGTACAGTAGACATTGTAAAGAAGCTGGGCTTTAAAGCTACTTTATCCTGTAATTATGGGATTAATAAAATATCAAAAGCCCCGGAATGTTTATTTAATTTAAAAAGAATTGCCCGTGCACATGGAACGACGATGGAAAAAGTCTTGATAAAAGGTTTTAAAACTGTTAAAAGATAAAAGATAAAAACTTCTTAGAAGATGCTGCAAAATGCAGCATCTTTTTTTGAAATTCAATAATCTCTATAGACAAAAATTCGATACCGGAACATTGAATTATACAAACTTTGTCGCAAAGTAAGCTTTTTGTTCATATAATGTAATCAGAAACATGGAAGGAGATGATTTATTTGAAAAAAGCGATTGCTGTTTTTTTAGTATTATTATTAATGTTACTGCCGATAATTGGATACTGTGCAAGCGTTACACCTACAACAATTAAGGGTAACGATGAAAATCCAAATAAATACACACCACCGGTGGGCTGTGTCAGAATCACGCTGCCGGATAAATTGCCGGGAAGTTATACCTATAAATTTAATGATAACGGACAATTAGATTCAAGTGGTACCAATATATTTACTCTAACAATTGTTAAAATCCAGCCAAAGACTTATAATGAAGTATCTGACTGGTCTTGGAACGGTTCATATCCTTTGAGCGCAGTTATTGTTAAAGGAGGCCCTGCATTCAATTTATATGAATACAACGGTCAAACATCAGATACAAACTTGACTGCACCTTTAAATCCATCGGGTAAACCTTATAATATTAATCATGTATCAATAGTTATTTGCCCCCAAAATCAGCCTACGCCGCCAACGCCGACACCAACTGTTATTGCCATTATTGTGGCTTTATTGCTGCTTGCACTTGCACCATTATTCCTTTGCCGCAGGAAGCATGATAATAACCATATAACATTTAAGTAGTATATCCATCCGGGCAAAAACAAAAAACCTGCCAATGCTTTGGCAGGTTTTTTTGCTTAATTATTTACTTTGCATAGTTTTATTTAGAATTTTTATCTGAGGTCACTTCAGTTAAGATTTCACAGGTCTTACTTATTATTAACGGCTGAATTCTTATAAATTTTACGGTATTCAGATGGGGAGAGACCGTTTGCCTGTTTAAATATTTTGCTAAAGTAAGAGCTGTTTTCAAAACCGCAAATATTACATATTTCAGCTACGGGCATTGTGCTTTCAAGCAAAAGATTTTTTGCTTTTTCACACCTGATATCATTTAAAAAAGATATAACTGTGCTTCCGGTAATTTTTTTAAATTCTCTTATAAAATGATATTTACTTAAGCCGACTTCAAAGGCAACCTGCTCAATTGTCAAGGGATTTGATAAGTTTGCTTTCATATATCCTATAGCCAAACGTATGCTTTGAAGAGTTTTTGATTCCCTCTTTAAATCTCCGAATGAAGCATGGAAGCGGCAAAGGTATAATATTAAATTCAGCACGGCACACTTAATTCCACATTCGGAAAAGCGGTTATTTCCATTAAATTCGGAAACTATATTGTCAAATTTATTTAATGCTTCTATATCCGTTACAATATTATTGAATGTAATACTGGATATATCAATGTCGTTGGCTTCAAGAAAACTTATGTCGGGAATTAAGCAATAATATTCAATTTGAGTGTCAGATTCAACATAGTGAAGGTTGTATGAATTGATTACTCCGATACAGCCCTCCGTCAAATTATAAACATGTGTGTTGCACACCAGATACCCGCTTCCTTTTTTTATGTATAGAAGCTCAATATTTTCGTGCCAATTCTGGATGCAGCGATTCTTATAATACTTCTTTTGGATACTGCCTTGAGAGCCCGGAGCAGTGCAAGTACCTGACACAATGTCATAGTGGAAAATGAGCGGCCGCCGGTCGGGCTTTAAAACATGTGATTCATAAATAACATCTGACATACACTTACCTCCGATTAAAACCGCAATATAATTGCTGAAAACCGCAATATAATTGCTTGAATACAGGGATATTATACAATATAATAAAGAAAAAAACAATATATTTTTAGAATAAAAAGGGGATATTTAAGATGAAAACCATTTTATGTGACAGCTATGAGGAAATGTCTAAAGCAGGCGCATTGATAATTGCCGACCAGCTTAAGGCAAAGCCGGACAGCGTACTTGGTTTTGCTACAGGGTCAACTCCCGTAGGTATGTATACTGAGCTTGCAAAAATGAATAAAAATGGGGAAATGGACTTTTCTAAAGTGACAACCTTTAATTTGGATGAGTATTACCCAATAGACCCTAAAAATCAGCAAAGCTACCGATATTTTATGAATGAAAATTTATTTAATAAGATTAATATTGATATATCTAAGACTTTTGTCCCCGAAGGGTATAGTTCGGATTCTACAGCGGCTTGCAAAAAATACGAAAAAATGATTAAGGATGCCGGCGGAATTGACCTTCAGGTACTTGGTATAGGAGTCAACGGTCATATTGGTTTTAATGAGCCGGCTAAAAATTTAAAGGCCAGTACTCATGTTACGGATTTGACGGAAAGTACAATTGAAGCTAATTCCAGGTTTTTTGCAAGCAGAGAAGATGTTCCGAGGCAAGCTATTACAATGGGTATAGGAACAATTCTTAAATCTAAAAAAATAATACTGCTTATAACCGGAGAAAATAAAAGCAAAGCTTTAAATGACCTCTTAGGTGATGATATAATAACAGATAATCCCGCTACATTTCTTAAAGTACATAATGATGTGACTCTCATTTGTGATAAGGAGGCATATTATGGCAGAGATAATACTCAAGAACGTTAAAGTCAAAGGCGAAATTACAGACATCGAAATAGCTGATGGGAAAATACGAAAAATAGGAAAGAGCAGCTTACCCGGCAAAGATATGAAAGGTATGAATGCCTATCCGGGGCTTATTGATATTCATACTCATGGATGCCTGGGCCATGAGACCGATGAACCGTCTTACCTGCAAAAGATGAGTACGTTTATGGCATCTCACGGTGTGACTTCATGGTATCCCACATTAGCTACGTCTTCTTTTGAGACCATGAAGGAGTTAGATGACTATGATATTACGAAAAGGGTAGGGGCAAATATTTTAGGATTTCATTTTGAAGGTCCGTACATTTCAATGAAATATAAGGGCGCACAAAATCCGGATTATATTAAAAACCCTGATTTAAATGAATTTAAAAAATTTAAAAATGTTAAAATCATAACCATTGCCCCGGAATTACCAAACAGCGCAGAATTTATAGAAAATTGCGGAGCGAAAGTGGTAATCGGTCACACAACAGCTGATTTTGAGACTGCAAAAAAAGCAATTAATCTGGGTGCAAATTGTGTTACTCATATATTTAACGCTATGCCTCCCATGCACCACAGGGAGCCGTCGGTAGTAGGTGCTGCTTTCAATGAGCAGGCATTTGTTCAAGTAATTTGTGATGGGTTTCATATTCATTGGGCTGTTTTAAAAATGCTTTATAAACTTTTTGGCACAGAAAGAATGATTATAATAAGTGACTCCACCAGCGGCGCATATGCAAAAGACGGTGAGTATATGTCCTGCGGTCAGAAAATTTATGTTAAAGACGGCAGATCATTGCTGCCTAACGGCACTATCGCAGGCAGTACAACCTGCCTTTTCGATGGGGTTAAAAACCTGATAAAGTATGGAATCTCCCAGGAAGATGCATTTAAAATGGCATCCGAGACTCCTGCATCTTACATGGACCTTAACAAGGGCAGAATAGAAGAAGGATATGATGCTGACTTAATTATAGTAGATGATAAACTTAATATAAAACAGACAATTATAGATGGTGAGTATTGGGGTGCTTAATATATGTATATAGGAATTGATCTTGGCGGCACAAAAATTGCAGCAGGTCTTGTAAATCAAAGAGGAAAATTAATTCTTAAGAAAAGTATTCCTACGAAAGCCGAGAGAGGGGCTTCTGCAATTATTTCAGATATGGCAGATCTTGCATTGACAGTTACAAAGATGGGCGGCAAGACCATGGATGACATCAAGCATGTGGGTGTAGGAAGTCCGGGCCATGTTGATACAGAGACCGGAACCTTGGTAAGCGCATCCAACCTTCCTTTTAAATCATTGCCTATGAGGGATATGCTTTGCAGCTTATTAAATAAGCCTGTTTTTATAGAAAATGACGCAAATTGTGCAGCGCTTGCCGAAAGCAAGGTGGGAGCAGCAAAAGGAACAAAACATTCGCTGACCGTAACATTAGGAACCGGAGTCGGCGGCGGCATTATTATTAATAAAAAGATATATGCAGGCTTTAATCATGCCGGTGGTGAATTTGGGCATATGGTTATTGCCATTGACGGTAAAAAATGCACCTGCGGTAAAAGCGGCTGCTTTGAAGCCTATGCTTCTGCTTCCGGTCTTATAAACATATCAAAAGAAAAAGCGCTTCTTCATCCGGAATCACTCATGTGGCAGCTGCTTAAGGAAGATGGCAATTTTTCAGGTAAAACTGCATTTAATGCTGCTAAAAACGGAGATTTGGCAGGCATGGAAGCGGTAAATGAATACATAAATTACCTTGCACAGGGGATTATTAACCTGATAGTAATTTTCCAGCCGGAAGTTATTGCAATCGGCGGAGGCGTCAGCAATGAGGGTGAGGGATTGTTTTTACCGTTAATAAGAAAAATAAATGAAATTTTAGGGCCTTCAAGTTTGCCAAAAACAAAAATAGTACAGGCAAAGCTTGGAAATGATGCAGGAATTATCGGCGCTTCCATGCTTGAAAAATAAAAAAATTGGGTTCATAAAGTAAACCGGTAAAATGAAAGAAGGCACTATGAAATTTCATAGTGCCTTCTTTCATTGGCGAGTTTGCATAAAATAATTTCTTTTAGCCGTTACATACTCTTTTTTATTGCGTAAAAAGGAGATTGTCCCCTTCCAAAATTACTTAAATAGAGCCCTAAGTATTTCCGTTACATACTCTCCGTCTACATTACCAAAGGATTTTTTTAGACTTTTGTTATTTTCCCAGCGCGGCATAAGATTAGACAAATCCTTTTCATTTAAAGTAAGTTCAAAGGAAGGAGTAATATCCTCTATGAGAGTTCTTACTTCATCCGGAGTTCTGACCAGTTCCTCAAATAATTCAGCATATATTGTAGGAGCATTTTTTTGATTATGCAAAATAAATGCAGGAAGGTATTTGGCGCAGGCGGTACCGTGAGGGATACCATAGTTTTCGGTTAAAAAATATCCGAGGGCATGGGGGAAAGCTGTGCCGGTTACCGAAATAGCAAGACCTCCGAAAATTGAGCCAAGATAAAGCTCTTCACGGTCTTTGTAGTCCAGACCTTCAGTTCCGTAAGAAGCTATTGTTTCAAAAACAGGCATCAAAAGCTTCATGCCTCTGACTGCAAAGGTACGGGAAAATTCGTTTGCTGTTTTATTAAAATAACTTTCCATACAGTGAGCCATTGCATCGGAAGCAGTACAGCGGGTAAAATCATCAGAGAGAGTCATTGTATAAGACGGGTCTCCCAAAGCAAGTACGGGATAAATACTATCATGACGAATACTCTTTTTTAAGCCTTTGGAATCGGTGATGACAGCAACGGCAGTAACTTCGCTGCCGGTGCCTGAAGTAGTACCTATCGCTATAACAGGGAGCGGCTTTGTATTCCACTTCAGAGAGTAAAAATCCTCTTCGGAAAGTTCTTGATTAGACGCAAAGACGGAGATAGCTTTAGCCCCGTCAAGTGGCGAACCACCGCCTATACCTATTATAAAATCAGCATTAAATGAAGAAGCCAAAATTCCGCCCTCCCGGCAAGATAAAACAGTTGGATTCTGGGTTATTTTATCAAAGATTTTATATGTAATACCTTCTTTTTCGAGAACACTTATAATATCATCTAAAGCTCCACATTTTTTTGCTGAGGAAGAACCTGTAACAATAAGGCATCTTCTGCCAAGGGCAGAAAACAGCGCGGAACTTTCTTTAACACAGCCTTTGCCTATATTAATTTTAGTATTCATAAAAAACGTATGATCCATATTTACACCTCACAAATTGACTTAAAGGTATTATAAAACAAATTAAACATAAAAGCAATAAACCTGTTGTGCTTTTTAAATCTTTAGTGTATTATTAAGCAAAGGAGTGATTTTTTATGATAAAGAAATCTTCAGATTTAAGAAATGAAGTCCGTGAACATATGAGAGACGGAGATGGAAGCGTTTTAATAACGCATCTTGTTGAAAAGGAAAATCTGTATGATAAAAGCAGGCTTTTCGGTGTCATACATCTTGATAAAAACTGCTCTATAGGATACCATGTTCATGAAAATGACAGCGAAATATTCTATGTTATTAAAGGTGAGGCAATATACAGTGATAACGGCGTAGAAAAAAGCGTAAAATCCGGAGATGTACTTGTTTGCGCCAAAGGTGAAGGTCATTCTATAAAAAATATAAAAGACGAGCAGGTAGAACTTGTAGCTTTAATTGTATATGCCTAATAAAAAAGCAGTATATTTTACTGCTTTTTTGTTGCAAAAATTTAAAAATAAGTGTATAATTCAAAATT
This sequence comes from Bacillota bacterium, assembly GCA_030705805.1. Lineage (GTDB taxonomy): Bacteria > Bacillota > Clostridia > CAKSNL01 > HGM11501 > JAUZPY01. The sequence continues at coordinate 33,090 of JAUZPY010000009.1, forward strand.
GGAAACTGGGAATTTTTACTTATTTAAAGTTTATCTATAGCATTATTTTTTTAGCATAATGTCTATAAGCTTAAAATTAGTAAAATGGTTTGGGAAAGGATGAAAAAGCTTGAATAGATATGCTATTTTTCTTGACATAGACGGGACACTGCTATGTGGTAGAAATATGCATCCCAAAAACTGTGAGGTTATAAAAAGAGTCAGGGAAGAAGGCCATTTGGTATTTATAAATACAGGCAGAAGCTATGGCTATATTCCGGAGGCAGTAACAAAGGATAATGAGTATGACGGCTACGTTACAAGCATTGGTGCCTGTGTCAGAGCAGGAGATTTAATCCTAAAACAGGACCTTATAGATAGAGATGAGGTAAAAAAGCTTACGGAATATTACCTTGAAAATAAAATTTGGGCTAAGCTGGAGTGTGAGGAAGGCGTTCTCTACATAAACGATCCTAAATACCATGAGGGACATACTATCAGTGAAGCTTACGAATTAGATACAACGTTTAAAAGCTACCATCCTTCCAAAATTTTTGTGAGTGGTATTATTGATGATAAAATCAAAGAAGAGTTAGAAAATAAATTTATGGTGTATCAGCATCAGGACTACTATGAATTTTCAGGTAAGGGCAGCAGTAAGGCTTCGGGCATGAATTTAATGCTGGATTACTTTAAGATACACAAAGAAAGAAGCTTAGCCTTAGGAGATAGTCTAAATGATAAGGATATGCTGGAAGAAGCAGGCATTTCAATTGCTATGGGTAATGCTTCTGAAGATATAAAGTCTATATGTGACTATGTTTCCTGCTCTACAGGTGATGGCGGAGTAGGATATGGGATAGCACACTATTTATTAAAGGAGAATTAAAGGTGGAAGTTGAAGGGAAAATATTTAACTTTTTAGGAGATAGTATAACAGAGGGAACAGGTGCTTCTGAAATAAAAAAAAGCTATACATATATTTTTGAAAAAAAGTATAAGCTAGCAAAAATGAATAATTACGGCATTGGTGGGACAAGAATCGCCAGAAAGAAAACACCTTCCGAAACCCCCAGATTTGACCTTGATTTTTGTAAACGCATGACAGAAATGTCAGATGAAGCAGATTATGTTGTTGTTTTCGGAGGAACGAATGATTTTGGGCACGGAGACGCTCCTTTAGGAAATTTTAAAGATACAGATCCGTATACTTTTTTCGGAGCCTGCCATACTTTATTTAAGGGACTCATAGAAAAGTATCCTATGTCTACAATTATTGTAATAACTCCCCTCCACAGGCTTGGTGAAGGCCCTAAGGCAGATGGAACACCTGCTTTAAAAGATTTTGTAGATGCGGAAAAACAGGTTGCGCAGTATTATTCCCTACCTGTTCTTGACCTGTTCTCCATGAGTGGACTTCAACCCAGCGTGGATGTAATTAAGGAAATTTATATGCCTGACGGACTTCATCCAAGCGATAGAGGACATGAACTTTTAGCTGACAGGCTTTTTGGGTTTATAAAAAGTTTATAATAAATTATAAATATTAATTAGATACAAAAAAAGGAGGATAGGTATGAGTATTATAAAAGAATACTTTGGCAAAATCGGAGAAAAAGATGTATATAACTATAAGATGGACAACGAAATGGGTCTTACAGCCGAGATAATTAGCTATGGCGGCATCATAAAAAACCTTACTTATAAGGGAGTAGACGTTGTACTTGGCAGAGATAATTTAGATGAGTATACACGCAATGATGGATGTTTCGGGGCGCTTATAGGGAGAAATTCCAATAGAATTGAAGCTGCCGAGTTCGAACTAAACGGCAAAAAATACACCCTGGCAAAAAACAACGGAAGAAACAATCTGCATGGTGGTCTTGAGGGCTTTAATAAGAAGGTTTGGGACTCAAAGCCTGTAGACAAGAAGGAACCTTCTTTGATTCTTACACTGGTTAGCCACGACGGAGATGAAGGCTTCCCGGGGAAGGTAAAAGTAAGTGTAACATACACCCTAACAAAAAACAATTCTATTAAAATTCATTATGAAGGTAAAAGCGACAAAGATACGGTTTTAAACATGACAAATCATTCGTATTTTAACCTTAATGGGCATAATAGCGGCACAGCGGAAAATCATACAATAATTATGGATGCTGACTTTTTTACACCTAATACAGAGGAATGTATGCCTTATGGAGAAATATTAAAGGTTGATA
>JAUZPY010000090.1 GCA_030705805.1 Bacillota bacterium
TACTTGATTTAGCTTCAGTTAAAGAGGTATATTCAGTAATTGTAGTAACAAATTATTAACATGCATTCATAGAAGCTATTTTGCAGGTATCATAAGCCGTAACTGATAATTGACTTGTTTGTCATTTATTTTATCAGATACGGCTTTTTTATTTGAAGAATCATGTATTCAAACTTGAGTTTCTTTCAAATTAGACTTCGTTATAGTTAATGTGATACTATATAAAAAAACTAAAAATGGTACTATTGAACAATGTAATTTATATATATCAGGTAAAGAAACGAAAGAAAGTGTGTTTTGATTTGTTATGAGTGTATTGAAGGTTTTTTGGCAAGATCCTTATTTGTCAGAAATTGATGCTGGGGTTACATCTGTGAAAAGCGATATAATCACGTTAGATAAAACTATCTTTTATGCTTTTTCAGGCGGACAGCAGTCCGACAGCGGAACTGTTGGCGGATATGAAGTTTTAAAAGCAGAAAAGAGTGGCATGGAAATTGAATATACAATCGAACCGGGGCATAGCCTTAAAAAAGGAGATAAAGTTAAAGTATTGATAGACTGGGAAAAGCGATATCGTTTAATGAGGCTCCATTTTGCGGCTGAACTGGTTTTAGAGCTGGTATACCAAAACTATAACCGTCCGGAAAAAATAGGTGCTAATATTACCAAGGAAAAAGCACGGGTGGACTTTTGCTGGGACGGCAGGATTAGTGATATATTCCCCGAACTGAAAAATAAGCTTGATGAGCTTATACATAAAGATTTACCTGTTATATCTGCCTTTGATGATGAAACTGCACAAAGAAGATTTTGGGAAATTGAAGGCTTTGCTAAGGTCTCATGCGGAGGTACTCATATAAAAAGGACGGGTGAAATAGGAGAAATAGCACTCAAACGAGATAACCTTGGGAAAGGAAAGGAACGCATTGAAATCTATTTAATGTGATTTTAGCTTCGAGATAAGAATAAGAATTCATATATGCGAACCTGGCACTGCTTTCCGGGTGTCAGTTTGCATTTTTTTATAAATTTAAGCAGGAATTTGCATATATTTAATTTTTGTTCCATTTTAAATAAACCCTTTTGGTTTTATAATTAGCTAAAAGGAGTGAAGCAATTGTGGAAAAAGAAATTCTTAAGATTTATAAAGATAAACTTACGCTAGGAGATAAGCCCTTTTATATAGCTTCCGGTGATATGCACTATTTCAGATTTTTTAAAGGCGGCTGGGAAAGGCGTCTTCGTCTGATGAAAGACTTTGGCTTAACTTGTGTTCAGACTTATGTTCCGTGGAATATGCATGAGCCGGAAAAGGGAGAATTTCACTTTGAAGATAATCTTGATATAGGTGCATTTTTAAGTTTATGCGATAAAATTGGCTTGAAGGTTCTCTTAAGACCTTCACCATATATGTGCTCCGAGTGGGATTTTGGAGGACTTCCTTATTGGCTTTTAAAAGACAGAGAAATGTGTATCAGAAGCTCAGATGAGCGCTATATGCAGCACGTTAGGAGTTATACAAAGCGCCTTTGCAAGGAGTTTGTTCCTTATCTTTCAACGAATGGAGGACCTATAATTGCTGTGGCCATTGAAAACGAATACGGCTCTTTTGGAAACGACCATGAGTATTTGAAACAAGTTCAAGAAATATTGGAAGAAAACGGAGTGTCTGGAATACCGTTTTTTACAGCTAACGGACCGGATATGTTTAAAATGGATAACGGAACTCTGCCCGAATACTGGGCAGGGGTTGATACCCGATTTGTTAATGAAACGATAAAAGAGCAGGTTAATAATTATCAAAACGATAAAGTCCATATTGTTTGTGAACAGTGGGATGGTTGCGCTCAGCAATGGGGAGGGGTATTCCGTCGTCAGACAGCAGAGGAAGCATCAAGAAACTATGAATCAAGCCTGAAAAGTGGCTTTATGGTTAATTTTTATATGTTTTGCGGCGGCACAAATTTCGGGTTTTATAACGGTGCATTGGTTGGCACCTTCAGGGCAGATGTACCTAATGCTAAGAACAGGTACATACCTTTTACCACCAGTTATGATGTTGATGCGGCAGTTACTGAATCAGGTGAGCCGACAGAAAAGTATTATGAAATGAAAAAAGTGCTTTGCAAGCACTTAGGGCTTGAATATACAGAAGAGCCCTTTAACCATGAAGTTCAAGCTATCGGTAAAGTAAATTTAAAGGAAGCCGCACCATTTTTTGAAAATGCTGATGACATAGCAGATAAAAAGGTCTTTTCAAATAATGTGAAGTGCATGGAGGATTTAGATCAGGATTTTGGATTCATTATGTATACGACCTTTATTAAGCATCAGGACGATTATGAAAGAGAGCTTATCATGGAAGGTCTTCATGACAGAGCAACCGTCTACGGAAACGGACAATACTTGGGCGAATACATGCGTGACAGAAAAGACGAGCCGGTTAAGTTTACTGTACCTTTAGAAGGTATGACTTTAAGCATTCTGGTTGAAAACATGGGAAGGCTCAATTACGGCTATAAAATGGCACAGGACAGGAAAGGCATAACAGAGTGTGTCAGATTCAACATACTCTATGGAAACGGTAGAAAAATGCACAACTTTGCAATGCATATGAACTGGACCATACATACCCTTCCTTTAAGAGATTTAAGCAAAGTAAAATATAGCGGAAAGCCAAAAGAAAATTTGCCCGGATTTTATAAAGGTGAATTTAAAGCAAAAAAAGGAATTGACAGTTTTGTTAAGCTGAATGGATGGAATAAAGGAAACATTTGGATTAACGGTTTTAATCTCGGAAGGTACTGGAAGGTTGGCCCTCAGGAGACTCTCTATGTACCCGGTGAGCTTTTAAAAGAGCATAACACAATTGAAGTTTTTGAACTGTACAATTCAAATGATGATATGTCAGTTACATTTACAGAGAAACAATCGTTAGATTCTATTACTACTAACATGGAGCTTATCTTAGCTGAAAGAGATTAATTAAAGCAGGACTTTCCATTTAGGATAGATAAATAATAAAAAATCGGTGCTTCGAATTCGGGGCACCGATTTTTTTATACAAGGTATTATAGTCAAATCAAAAAAGGGGCAATTCATAGTGTATTCTGCACTTAAAATTTAATATATTTTAATAAATATGCTGTTACCTATTGACAATATATTTATTTATGGTTATACTAATCAAGTACTTAACGATTAACTAGTTAATTATTTAAAAAAGGAAGAAAATTATGACTGAAACAAATGAAAAACCTGAGGACGATGGGAGATACAAGCTTGCCGCAAGGAAATTTATGCAGGTAGACAGGCTGCACCATAAAATTTTTGATAAGATGGTAAACGAGATTGGCCTTCATAGAAGCCAGCATATGCTGTTAATGTTTCTTTCAAGGGCGGAAAGCATTCCGTCTCAAAAAGAAATTGCTGATAAGTTTGATATCAGCCCTGCTGCTGTAGCAGGCACTATTAAAAAGCTCGAGAAAGAAGGGTATATTGAAAAAACTACGTCGGCAGATGATAACAGATACAATGAGATAAGAATAACAAAAAAGGGCAGAGATATGATATCTAAAACCCACATTATATTTTCTCTTTTGGATGAAAAGATGTTTAAAGGCTTTTCAGACTCTGAAATAGACACTTTTTCGGCATTTTTAGACAGAATGTTAGACAACCTTAAGTGAGAAAGGATGATTTTTATGAAACGTTGGATGAAATATGTAAAGCCCTATATGAAGTATTTTATTATAGGTCCTATATGTATGATCGTTGAGGTATTGGGAGAGGTAATCATGCCTAAGCTTTTAGCCATGATTATAAATAACGGAGTGGGAACAGCCCAAACCGTTGGGGTAGGCCGAAATTACATTTTGGCTATTTGTGCGGCTATGGTCGGTACGGCAATATTGATGTTTTTCGGAGGAGTAGGAGGAGCTTATTTTGGCGCTAAGGCTTCAGTAAACTTTGCTTCAGACTTAAGAATCGACATTTTCAAAAAGGTGCAGAAGTTTTCCTTTGAAAATATTGACCATTTCTCCACCGGCTCATTGGTAACGCGTCTTACCAACGACATCACACAAATTCAAAACTTTATTAATATGCTGCTTCGTATGTTCTTGAGAGCTCCGGGAATGCTTATCGGAGCGTTAATAATGGCAATAATACTTAATCCGAAACTGGCATTGGTTTTAGCTGTTGCAATGCCCGTAATTTTAATTATACAAGGGTTCCTGATTTCAAAGGCATATCCGAGATTTAAGAATATGCAGAAAAAAATTGATGGACTTAATTCAACTGTGCAGGAAAGTATTACAAATGTACGAGTTGTAAAAAGCTTTGTCAGGGAAGATTATGAGAGCGAAAAATTCGGAAATGCTAACGGGGAATTGAAAGCTGCCGGTATTTCTGCCATAAATATAATGATTTTAATGATGCCGTTAATGATGCTTTTAATGAATCTTACAACCCTTGCTGTACTGTGGTTTGGAGGAAATCAGGTAGTTAGTTATGTAAATACAGGAATTGGTATGGAGGTTGGAGATCTTACTGCTTTTATAACGTACATAATGCAGATTCTTATGTCACTTATGATGGTAACAATGCTCTTTATGATTTCGTCAAGAGCCCTTGCATCAGGAAAACGTATCTGTGAGGTGCTTGACGAAAAGATCAGCCTTACCGACGAAGATGCAGAGCATAAGGACGTTAGCGTTGAAAAAGGCGAAATTGAGTTTAAGAATGTTGGGTTCCGATACTATAAAAACAGTGAAGAGAAGGTATTGGATAATATTAATTTAAAAATAGAAGCAGGTACTACCGTAGGTATTATCGGGTCTACCGGCTGTGGGAAAACCACACTGGTATCAATGATTTCCAGACTTTATGATGTGGATGAAGGGGAAGTATTGGTTGACGGTATTAACGTTAAGGACTACGATTTGGTTAAGCTTCGTGACGGCGTAGGAATGGTGCTTCAGAAAAACGTTTTGTTTTCAGGCACTGTAGAAGATAACCTAAGGTGGGGCGATGAAAGTGCAACAGATGAGGAAGTATGCAAGGCTTCTTCGTATGCTCAGGCTGACGGTTTTGTAAGAAGCTTTGATGAAAGCTACAAAAAAGAACTTGGGCAGGGCGGAATAAATGTATCGGGCGGTCAGAAGCAAAGACTTTGTATAGCCAGAGCACTTTTAAAAAAGCCTAGAATTTTAATACTGGATGACTCAACCAGCGCAGTAGATACTGCAACGGAAGCAAAGATCAGAGAAGCCTTTAAAAAGGATTTGAAGGGATCAACAAAAATTATAATTGCACAAAGAATATCATCTGTAATGGAAGCAGATAAAATTGTGGTAATAAATGAGGGCAGAATAACAGGTGTTGGGACTAATGAGGAATTGCTGAAAAACAATACCGAATATCAGGAGATTTATTATTCGCAGGTTGACAGAAAGGAGAATGCATAATGCCAAGGAATTTACAGGAGCTGCAAAGGCAATACAACTCAGGTAATGACAGTGCAAAAGGCAGTCACGGACCCGGCGGGGGTCGTGGCCCGGGAGCAAATATGGCAAGAATGATGGGCGGTAAACCTAAGAATTCCAAAAATACGATTAAAAGACTGGCTTGGTACTTATCTAAATATAAATACAGGTTCATATGGGTGTTCCTTTTTATGGGTATAAGCACTTTGTCATCACTTTTTTCTTCCTATATGCTTTCCCCGATTATAAATAAAATAGCAGGGGTTCAGTCTGTAAAAAACGATTTTGCGGATCGCTTGATTACTAAGGTGTGTGCCGGCCTATTTGCAAGCAATACTGTTATCTATTATTTAATCAGCGGAATTATTTGCCTTGGCTTTTTCTATTTGCTGGCTGTTTTATGCACATACGGACAATTTAAAATTATGCTTCACATATCTCAAGGCTCCATTCAAAGGATCAGGAACGAACTGTTTGACAAAGTTCAGTCACTTCCTGTTCGTTTCCATGATACCAATGCCACAGGAGAAGTAATGAGCCGTTTTACAAACGATGTAGATAACATAGGAATGATGCTGGATTCCACAATAGTAAGTTTGGTATCGGGAGCTGTTACCGTTTTAGGTACATTTTTATTTATGTTATATACAAACGTTTTACTTACTGTAATTACAGTTATATTTATTCCTATTTTTATTTACAGCGGAAAAGTAATTGGAAAGAAAAGCAGAAAATATTACAGGCAGCAGCAAGATGCTCTGGGTGCAGTTAACGGTTATGTAGAAGAATCCGTTGCCGGACAAAAGGTAATTAAAGTATTTAACCATGAGAATGAAAGTATCAGTGAATTTTCTCTTTTGAATAATGATTTACGCAGTAAACAAATGTTTGCTCAGTTTTACGGCGGAATCATTGCACCTGTTGTGGGCAATTTAAGCCAGATCAGCTATGCGCTTACAGCAGGTTTGGGAGGACTTTTATGTTACTTTACTCTTACAGGTGATATTAAAAGCACAAGTGCAGTCGCTCTTACAGTAGGCGGACTTGCAATTTTCGTTAATTATGCAAGACAGTTCGCACGGCCGATAAATGAAGTTTCGATGCAGATGACAACTGTATTTTCCGCTTTAGCAGGTGCAGAACGTGTATTTAAAGTAATGGATATAGATTCCGAAGAGCCGGATAAGGAAGATGCGTCAACTATGCCGGACATGAAAGGACACGTAATTTTAGATAATGTAACCTTTGGCTATGTGCCGGGAAAGACCATATTAAAAAACATTTCACTTTATGCTAAACCCGGTCAGAAGATCGCTTTTGTCGGTTCAACAGGTGCAGGTAAAACAACGGTTACCAATTTGCTTAATCGTTTTTATGATATTGACAGCGGAAAAATTACAATTGACGGTGTCGATATAAGGGACATTAAGCGCGATGTTTTGAGAGAAAATATTGCTATGGTATTGCAGGATACACACCTGTTTACAGGCACAGTTATGGAAAATATACGCTACGGACGGCTGGACGCCACTGACGAAGAAGTTATAGAAGCGGCAAAGACAGCCAGCGCCCACAGCTTTATTATGAGGCTCGCCGACGGCTATAATACGATGATAGAAGGGGACGGAGCTAACCTGTCCCAAGGCCAAAGACAGCTTCTTAATATTGCAAGAGCGGCTATAAGCAAGGCGCCTGTTTTAGTACTTGATGAAGCTACCAGCTCAGTTGATACCAGAACAGAACGCCATATCGAGCATGGTATGGATAGACTTATGGCTAACAGAACAACCTTTGTTATAGCCCACAGATTGTCAACAGTCAGAAATGCAAAAGCTATTATGGTACTTGAACATGGTGAAATA
>JAUZPY010000091.1 GCA_030705805.1 Bacillota bacterium
AGCTACAAGATTGCCGGATTCCAAACAACCAGAAGCATGCCGGCAGTAGGCTATACCTTCGTTGAATCAGGTGTCATCTACGTAAAGGCTCAGGCAACAGCAAATGACTTGGTACTTGCAAATGTAGGAACACTTGTAAACGGCAAGACCATTAAGGTAAGTACATCAACGTCAGACGAAGGAAACGGTCAGTATAATTTGAATGCAAGCTATGCAGACCTTGGAATCACAGCAGTAGGATTTGTGACTTACTTAGACGGCTCAGGAAACAAGGTAACAATCTACACAGATGCATACAATGTTATCCAGTAATTCAAATTAAAGCAAAAGGGAGCAGACTAAAAAGTCTGCTCCCTTTTTGTTATCAAAAACTCCACGTTAGACGTGGGGCTGGAAAAAAGCTTATAGCTATGAGCCCTTTTAAATCGCAGTCTCAAAAGGGGCAGTTCTGAGAAACTTTTTGTCCGATGGTGTAATATATCATTGACAAACCTAAACTGGGGGATAGTTATTCGCCTAAACAAACTTGACAAATATAGAAAAAGAGGATAAAATATATCAATAAACTAATCGCAAAGGAAGATGACCTATGAGTGAAATTTTAAATGAAACAGATGAACTTAGGACTTTAAGGCATAGCGCATCGCACATTATGGCTCAAGCTGTTAAAAGGCTGTATCCAAATGTTAAATTAGCTATCGGCCCTGCTATTGATACCGGCTTTTATTATGATTTTGATATAGATACCCCATTCACCCAAGATGACCTTGAAAAAATCGAATCGGAAATGAAGAAAATAGTAAAGGAAAATTTAAAGATTGAGCGCTTTGAACTTCCAAGACCGGAAGCTTTAAAGCTTATGGCTGATGAGCCTTATAAAACCGAACTTATTAATGATCTTCCCGAAGGCGAAGTTATTTCCTTCTATAAACAGGGAGAATTTACTGACCTTTGTGCAGGCCCTCATGTAAATTACACCTCAAAAGTAAAGGCGTTTAAGCTCTTAAATGCAACAGGTGCATATTGGAGAGGCAGCGAGAAAAATAAAATGCTGGTTCGTATTTACGGTGTAGCGTTTAAGACAAAGGATGAATTGGAAGATCATCTTGAAAAGCTTGAAGAAGCAAAAAAGAGAGACCATAATAAGCTTGGCCGTGACCTTGAATTATTTACGACCAGCGAGCTAATCGGACAAGGATTGCCCATTATGCTTCCAAAGGGAGCAAGAATAATTCAGCTTCTTCAAAGATTTGTTGAAGACACTGAAGAAGCTCGCGGCTGGCTGCTCACAAAGACGCCTTATATGGCTAAGAGCGATTTGTATAAGCTTTCAGGCCACTGGGACCATTATAAAGAAGGTATGTTTGTATTGGGAGATGAGGAAAAAGATAAGGAAGTTTTTGCTCTTCGTCCTATGACTTGTCCTTTCCAGTATCAGGCATATTTAAATAGAGCCCGCTCCTATAGGGATTTGCCCTTAAGATATAATGAAACTTCAACATTGTTTAGGAATGAAGCATCGGGAGAAATGCACGGTTTGATTCGTGTCCGCCAGTTCACGATTTCAGAAGGACATTTAATGTGTACTCCGGAACAACTTGAAGGTGAATTCAGGCACTGCCTCGAGCTTGCTATTTATCTTCTGAAAACAGTAGGATTATATGAGGACGTATCTTACAGATTTTCTCAGTGGGATCCTAATGATAGAGAAAAATTTATTGGCACACCCGAGCAGTGGAATGAAGCTCAAGGCATAATGGGGAAGATTTTAGATCATTTGAATATACCATATAAAGTAGGTATTGGAGAAGCGGCTTTCTACGGACCTAAGCTTGACATCCAAATAAAAAATGTTCATGGCAAGGAAGATACTCTTGTTACTATTCAGATTGACCAGATGCTGGCTGAAAAGTTTGGCATGGAATATACCGATGCTGACGGTGTAAAGAAGAACCCATATATAATTCACCGTACTTCTTTAGGCTGCTACGAAAGAACTCTTGCACTTCTTATAGAAAAGTATGCGGGTGCTTTCCCCACATGGCTTGCTCCAACCCAGGTAAAACTTATGGCTATATCAGAAAAGCATGTTGATTATGTAAATGATATTGCTTCTAAGCTTCGCAAAGCAGGTATAAGGGCCGAAACTGATATAAGAAATGAAAAAATCGGATACAAGATTCGTGAGGCTCAACTTGAGAAAGTGCCATATATGTTAATATGCGGAGATAAGGATATAGAAGCAGGTACAGTATCTGTCAGAAGCAGAAAAGAAGGAGATAAGGGTGCTATGGCGGTTGATGACTTTATCTCAGCTATCAGAAAAGAAATAGATGAAAGAGTATTGAATATATAATAAATTTAAAAGCACAGAAAAAGTTTTCTGTGCTTTTTTTGTTGCAATACACCGACATTTAAACTGAGGACATTTACTAAACCGGTGGGCAAGTATACGAAAGCCATCCGACATAAAAATCTGGCGGCTTTCGTATTTATTGTGAAAGTTTTTATAAAATTTTTTTTAATCTTAAAGTAAAAAACAATATATCTATAGCATATAATTAAAAAAACAAGGTAAATTAATTAAAATAAATTTTTGCTTAAATCTTTGCCTAAATTAATATTTTAAAGGTAGATACAAAGCTGCTCTTTTTTTGAATAATCAAGTGCTGTTCAGGAAAGCATAAGAAAAAAGAAAGGGTGGTAAGATTGACATTTGATGAAAAATTTAAAGAATTGAAAAAACTTTTTGTGAAGCCGGAACAAGGAGGGCTTAATGAAGATTTTGCCGTTCAGGTTAATTTAACTGATAAAGATGCAGGCGGAACCTTTTATATAGCTTATATCGGCGGAGAATTATCAGTTGAGCCTTACGATTATCATGACTATACAGCAATGATTACTTTATCATCTACCGAACTTAAAAAGTTAATAAAAGGTGAAGATAATTTTACGAAGGCTTATCTTGACAGCAAAATTGCAATAGATGGAGATATAAACCATGCTAAGCTTCTTTCAAAGCTTTTATGCAAAGAAGATTCATCCTCCAAAACAACAAAGAAAATGGCAACTAAAACAGCAACAACTAAAACAGCAACAACTAAAACAGCAGCAACAGGTACAAAAAGAACTACAGCTAAAAAAGCAGCTGTGTCTTCCGGTGCGGTAAATTATGCGGCATCTGCACAAGCTTCAAACTTTACAGATAGCGCAAGATATGAAACAGCTTCATTGGATACACCTTCTATAAAGTATGATGACTCTGAAAAGAATGAATATTCTGAAGATACTAATCAGGGAGAAACTGCACAACCTTCAAACTTTACAGATAGCACAAGATATGAAACAGCTTCATTGGATACACCTTCTATAAAGTATGATGACTCTGAAAAGAATGAATATTCTGAAGATACCAATCAGGGAGAAACTGCACAAGCTTCAAACTTTACAGATAGCACAAGATATGAAACAGCTTCATTAGATACACCTTTCGAAAAGTATGAAGATTTTGAAAAGAACGAAGATGCTGAAAAAAAAAATCAGGAATTAGAGCATACAAAATTAGCAAATTTTTCAGAAACTTCTAAAAATGAAATCGCCCAGATGCATGATAATGATGTATTATTAAAAGCAAAAAAGAATAAAAAAGACACTTTATCTAAGAAAACAGCAGAAGATGCAGACAACAGCTTATAATAAGCTTCGGATAAGCAATAAAAACTCTCCTAAAGGAGAGTTTTTATTGTAATTTGTTCATCTATATGTTATAATATTAATTTGTATGGAAAGGTTGGCAATAAAATGGAAAGAAGCAGCGGAGTATTAATGCATATATCCTCTCTTCCCGGAGGCTATTCTTCCGGAAGTTTTGGAAAGGAGGCATTGGAGTTTGTGGATTTCCTAAAAAATTGCGGCTTTTCATATTGGCAAGTGCTGCCATTTTGCATGGTAGATGAATGCAATTCTCCTTATAAGTCCTATTCATCATTTGGGGGCAATCCTTACTTTGTGGATCTACCTTCTCTTAAAGAAAAAGGGCTTATTACGGACTCGGAACTTAGTGAATATAAGCAAATGACGCCTTACAGCTGTGAATTTGTAAGGCTGTATCATACAAGATTTGATATTTTATTAAAAGCTTCAAAGAGAGCACCTGACAGAAACAAGATAGAATCATATATCGAAGAAAGACCTTATATTAAACAATTTTGCGAATTTATGGCTTTGAAAAAAGCAAATAAAGAAAAGGCATGGAACGAGTGGGATAATTATGATATAGATGCTGATATTCTTTTTATGTGGAAGTTTATACAGTATGAGTTTTTTACCCAGTGGGAGAAAGTGAAAAATTACGCCAATAAAAAAGGAATAAAAATTATTGGTGATATTCCTATATATTCAGCTTTTGACAGCAGCGATGTTTGGGGAAATAAAGATTACTATATGCTGGATGAAAAAGGGTATCCGTCAGAAGTTGCGGGAGTTCCGCCGGACTATTTCAGTAAAGACGGCCAGCTATGGGGAAACCCGTTATATAATTGGAGTAAAATGAAAGAGGACGGCTATAAGTGGTGGATGGATCGTCTGAACCATATGTTTTCCTTATTTGACGGAGTAAGAATAGATCATTTTCGAGGTTTTGAAACCTATTGGAGTATACCCGGCAATGCAAAAACCGCGAAAGAAGGACAATGGATTAAAGGGCCCGGTAAGGATTTTATAGATAAAATAAAAGAAATACAAGGGGAAAATCTTATTATTGCCGAGGATTTGGGAGTTATAACAAAAGAAGTTGAAGAACTTGTTGAATATTCCGGCTTTCCGGGCATGAAAGTTCTACAATTTGGATTCCTTGGTGACGATGACAATCCTCATATGATGCATAATTACAAAAGGAACAGCGTTGCATATACAGGCACTCACGACAATAATACGCTTCTTGGCTACGTTTGGGAATTAAGCGATGTCCAAAGGAGAAACTTGCTTTCTTATTGCGGTTATGAAAGCACTGATTGGGATAAAGGATATCACAGTATAATAAGGGAACTTTTTACAAGCCATGCAGCACTTGTTATATTGCCTATACAGGATTTGTTGGGCTATGGCTCAGATACCAGATTAAATATTCCCGGCAAGGCTTCGGGTAATTGGCAGTTTAGAGTTTCTAAAGAACAGATAAACACAATAGAGAAAGAAAAATACAGAAGACTAAATCATTTGTATAAGAGGGGAATGCTATGACGGTTTTAAATCAAATGCTTAACAGTGTTGGGGGAGATTATATTGCGCTCATATTCTTATGTATAACAAGGCTTGTGTCTCCCGTAACAATATCAATTGCTGCAGTTATAGTGTATTGGTGTTTGGATAAGAAAAAGGGAATAGCAATTGCAAGTGCGGTAACAATTTCAGTGTCTTTAAATGCTTTCTTAAAAAAAGCATTTGCAATTGACAGACCTTATGTAAAAGATACGGCTATAAAGCAGCTTGACCTCGAGGCTTCGGGGTATTCTTTCCCCAGCGGCCATGCCCAGCAGATATCTACCATTATGTCCGGCATGTATTTTAACTATAGAAATTTATGGATGCTTATAGCGGGTATAACTCTTATAGTTTCAGTGGATATATCAAGAATTTATTTAGGAGTTCATTCCGTATCGGACGTAATAGTGGGTACTGTTATAGGAATTATTTTAGCTTGGGTAATTAATGCTCTTGTTATAAAAATTTTAAAATCGGATCATCCCAAGTATTTATATTTTCTTTGCATATTCCAAGCAATTTTATTCTATGTTTATAGAAACTCAGACATTATTAAGATGACAGGAGCAAGCTTTGGTGCCGTTACCGGCTACATAATCGAAGAAAAACTGGTTGGATACAGACCACCCCATGAATATAGGGATAAGATTAGAGCTTTGATTGTGGGATTGGTTACGACAGGTTGCCTGAAATTCCTTACTGCGGAATTTTTAGGAACAAGCAGATGGTATTATGTATTTTTAGATTACTGCATATTTGGATTTGCAGTTACAGCTTTGGTGCCGGCTACTATAAAGGCTCTTGGCATATCTAACAAGCATAAGGGAAGAAAACACGCATAATAAAAAACGGTCGATGTGTAACAGATGCTCGATTTGTTCACTAACCTTAAAAAAGGAAACCCGATGAAACATCGGGTTTCCTTTTTTTGCTATAAATGTCGGGATGTTTATACATAATATTCGCCTATGCCCAGTATATATTGTTTATCCAGGTTGTCCTTGTTTGTTATTGCTCATTTTCTAATCTGTTTCGGAGTTTTATCGGTCATTTTAAAAAACTCATCTAATATTGACTAAGAAGCCTGTATATTATAAAGTAGCTTAAAAATAGGTAATTAAGTAAAAACAGACATTTTTTCAATTGACACTATTATATAATGAAGTTATACTAAATGTAAAAATTAATGGGATGTGAAGATATGCTAAAAGGAGAACGCTACGAGGAAGCCAAAAACAGAGCAGAAGAAATGCTTTCAAAGATGAACCTTACCGAAAAGATAGGTCAGATTTCACAGTTCGGCACTTCCATTTACACAAATGATGAACAGGTATTTGAGGATCATTTTGTTGAAGGAAAAGTGGGTTCCTATTTAACTATTAAGGGAGCGGAAAAAACCAATCATATTCAGGAGCATTTGCTTTCTATTACAAGACTTAAAATTCCTGCACTTTTTGCAGAAGATGTTATACATGGCTATAGGACTACCGCACCCACTCCTTTAGCTCAGTCTTGTACATGGGAACCGGAGCTTGCCCAAAAGTGCTGCGAAGTTGCCGCCAAGGAATGTTACAGTGCAGGCATAAAGTGGACTTTTGCGCCCATGGTTGATATAGCCAGGGACCCACGCTGGGGCAGAATAGTTGAGGGTTACGGAGAAGATACTTATCTTTGTTGCGACTTTGCAAAAGCCTCGGTAAAAGGCTTTCAGGGAGATTACATAGGACAAAAGGACCATGTGCTGTCATGCATGAAGCACTATGCAGCTTATGGTGCTTGTATTGGAGGAAGAGATTATAACAGCGTTGATATGTCGCTGCAGACTCTCCATGACGTTTATCTGCCCTCATTTAAGGCAGGAATAGATGCGGGAGCGGCAACGGTTATGTCAGCTTTTAATGACGTTAACGGGGTGCCCTGTACGGGTAATAAGTACCTTTTACGTGACGTATTAAGGGATCAGTTTGGATTTAAAG
>JAUZPY010000092.1 GCA_030705805.1 Bacillota bacterium
AAAGTTAGCATTGATTTGGAAAGTGCCCGAAAAAAATGCAGGGATCAGATGCAGGAATTATATGAAAAAACATTAAAAGACCTTGGATTAGACCATGCGAAAATTTTTGCCGCATACGATATGCTTTTAGGTGACCAAATATTATTTGCTCCGATAAGAAAAAGGATAGAAAATGGCGATAATCCAATAGCCGCTGTTCAGGAAGAATGTAATAAAATTAGTCAGATATTGTCTTCAAAACGCGGAGAATATATACGTCAGCGAGCAGATGATATACGTTACGTTGGAGAAATGCTTGTAAAAACAATGAGCGGCACAAATGACGAATTACATCTTCCCTCCGGAAATAAACCTTTTATCCTGGCATCATACGAGCTTACTCCGGCAGATACCATGAAAATAGATGTCAAACGGCTGGGGGGCTTAATTACAGAACTGGGAGGCGCTACATCTCATACAGTTATTCTGGCAAAATCGCTTGGCATACCTGCTGTAATAGGCGTGAAAAGCATTGCAGAATATCTTTCTAGCGGTGAAACTGGTATTTTAGACGGCGATTTAGGTGAAGTGATAGTTGATCCCGATGAGGAAACAAAGAAATTCTATGAAAGAAAAATGCAAGAGGATAAACTGCTGAAAGAAAAAATCAATGATATAAAAAACAATGAAACTACCACAAAAGATGGTGCGCGAATTCAGGTTTGTGCAAATATCGGAAATCCCGATGACCTTAAGCAATTAAACGGAATGCAGTTTGACGGTATAGGTTTGTTTCGCTCTGAATTTCTATATTCCTCAAAATCAGAAAAGCCTTCTTATGAAGCTCAAAAAGAGGCATATCAAAAGGTTATAGATACTGTTTATCCAAACAATGTAATAATAAGAACTCTTGATATAGGTGGAGATAAAGTGCTTTCTTATTTAAGCTTACCAAAGGAAGAGAATCCATTCTTGGGCAACAGGGGTATAAGGCTGTGTTTAGAACACAGAGATTTATTCAGAGAACAGTTAAAAGCGATAATAACCTCTGCGGCAGGAAAAACAATAAAGATAATGCTTCCCATGATAACGAATATTAATGAAATAGATGAAACTCGAAAAGAACTAAATTGTGTAAAGCAAGAGCTGGACGAAGATGGTATTCCCTATTCTGGTGATATACGGTTAGGCATAATGATTGAAACTCCTGCATCCGCAATAATGGCAAAAAGCTTCGCAAAACATTGTGATTTTTTCAGTATCGGAACAAATGATTTAATTCAGTATGTTATGTCAGCAGACAGGGGAAATTCATATGTTCAGAACATATACACTCCTTATCACCCTGCTGTAATCAAAATGATTGCCGAGACTATATCTGCCGGAAATGACGCCGGAATAGAGGTTGGCGTTTGCGGAGATTTGGCAAGCGATACAAAGTTTACCTCTCTCCTTCTTGGACTTGGACTTAAAAAATTCAGTGTTCCCGGACCGATGGTCGGAAGAATTAAATTTACAATTGGAAACATTTTAATAAGCGATGCAAAAAAGCTTGCTGAAAAAGTTTTAATGATGGAGAATCCTGAAGATATAAAAAAGGTTTTAGACGATAACTAATGTAATTGCAGAGGATGGTTAATATGAATTTAGCTGAGATTATAAAAAGTGACAGAATTAAGCTGAACATGACTGCAACAAGTAAAGACGAAGCATTGAAAGAATTGACAGATTTATTGTATGAAAGCGGAGCTCTTTCCAATAAAGAATCGTTTTTGGAGGATGTTGATTTTAGAGAAAAAGCAGGAATTACAGGTATAGGAAACGGCATTGCCATACCTCATGGAAAATCGAAGTTTGTTAAGGACACATCAGTGGCAATTGGGCTTGTTAAAAAAGGCATCAAGTGGGATACCATTGACGATTTACCTGTAAAGCTTATTGTTCTGTTTGCAGTAAATGAAAACGATAAGACAGGAATGCATGTAAGGCTGCTATCAAAAATGGCGCGTAAAATGGCGAATGAAGAGGTGTGTCAAAGGTTGGTTCAAGCTTCGTCGCCAGATGAGATATTACAAATATTTTCAGGTGAATAAAAAAATGAGGAAAGGAGACGTTATTTATGAAAATAGTAGGGGTTGCAGCTTGCACATCAGGAATTGCACATACTTACATTGCTAAGGAAAAGCTTTTATCGGCAGCCAAGGAATTAGGGCATGAAATTCAGGTCGAGACGCAAGGAACCATCGGTACCGAAGACGCGTTGACCGAAAAGAACATTAAGGAAGCTGACATTGTAATTATAGCAGCAGATATCAAAATAAGCGGTAAAGAACGCTTTCACGGAAAGAAAATAGTTGAAGTACCAACCCATGTTGTAATTAAGTCGCCTAAGGCTTTGATTAACAAAATACAAGCAGATTTAGGACTTTAAAATTTTTAGTTACAGGGTTTAGAAAACGCTAAGGTTCCATTCTCTTCCATTAAATAGGTGGTAAAAAAGCAAAAATATTTGCCGCTATTAGCGGCGGAAGGAGATTTTTATGTTAAAAAAATTACAATTAAAAAAGCATGCATTAACCGGTATTTCTTTTATGTTACCGCTGGTTGTTGCTGCCGGTTTATTAATAGCTATAGGTAATTTACTGGGAGGAAATCCTTCATTAATTACTGATTATAAAGCTTCGTATACCATTTGGCAAGCAGCAGTAACTTTAGGTGTATTCGGTATGCAGCTTTTACCGGGCGTTATCGGTGCGGCAATTGCATATTCCATTGCTGACAGACCCGGTATTGCCCCCGGTTTATTAATGGGTATGATTGCAAACGCAATGGGTGCAGGCTTCCTGGGCGGTATGCTTGGAGGTTATCTTGCAGGTTATTTTGTAGCTTTCTTGAAAAAACGCTTAAAGGTTCCCAAATGGGCTCAGGGTTTAATGCCAATGATGATCATTCCTCTTATATCATCTATTGTAATCGGCTTGATTATGTTCTTTGTAATCGGTAAGCCAATTGCGTCCGCATCAAGAGCATTGGAGACACTCCTTGTTAATATGCGCGGTGGTTCAAAGGTTGTATTTGGTTTAATAATGGGTGCAATGGCAGCTTTCGACTTTGGTGGTCCTGTTAACAAAGTTGCTTCTCTGTTTGCGGATGGTTTGCTAGTAAATGGTATTTACGGGCCTGAGGCAATCAAAGTATGTGCTTCGATGATACCGCCTTTCGGTGTTGCATTATCATGGCTGATAAAGAGATCCAGATACAACAAGAGTGAATCTGATAATATTAAAATCGCATTCCCTATGGGTATTTGTATGATAACAGAAGGCGTTATTCCTCTTGCAGCAGTTGACCCACTTCGTGTTATCTTCTCATGCTCAACAGGCGCAGCTGTTGGCGGTGCTCTGATTATGCTCCAAAATGTTGGTTCACCTGTTCCATCAGGAGGTATGTTTATTGTTCCGGCTATGGTAAATCCTCTTGGATTCCTGATTTCATTAGGTGTCGGCTCTGTTATTACCGCATTACTCCTAGTAGCACTCAAGAAAGATGCTAGACCGGATGATGTAGTGCTTGAAGAAGAAGAAGAAGAAGATATAGACTTGAGTAATGTAAAGATTAACTAGTCCATTTTGAGGGGAAGTTTTAATAAATGTATGTTTCTATGAAGGATATGTTGGATATGGCTAACAAGCAGGGGTATGCTGTAATGGCGATAAATTGTTTTAATCTTGAAACCGCCAGAACAGTAATTACTGCGGCAGAACTTGAAAAAGCTCCTGTGATTGTGAATATCCATCAAGACCATTTCTTAAACCACTGTGACAGCGAATTGATTACTCCTATTGTAAAGACGCTGGCAGCGAGAGCAAAAGTAAATGTAACCTTGAACTTTGACCATGGACAGGAACTGGACTATCTTTTTAAAGCTATTGATGATGGATTTTCATCAGTAATGGTTGATGCTTCCCGCTTTGACTTGGATGGGAACATAGCAATGACCAAAAAAGTTGTAGAGTATGCTCATAAAAAAGGCGTCAGTGTTGAAGGTGAAATCGGATGTCTGGGTGCAAGTGAAGGCGGGGCATTTACTGTAAATTCCATGTATACAGACCCACAGGATGCTAAGCGTTTTGCGGAGGAAACAGGGATTGATGCATTGGCCATTTCAATAGGAACCTCTCACGGAAATTATCCGGAAGGTATGGTACCAAAATTTGATATGGAACGTCTTTGCGAAATTAAAAGGCTTACAAAAATGCCATTGGTTTTACATGGCGGTTCAGGTTCAGGTGAGGAAAATATTCTAAACTCAGTTAAAAACGGCATTAATAAAATTAATGTAGGCTGTGATTTTATGAATGCAAATCGAGATAATACAGCAAAAATTTTAGCGGAAAATCCCGATATTAATTATTTTTATTTAATACATCAGGTCGAGCATGACAGTATTGAGCTTGTGAGATACTATATTAAATTGTCGGGATCAAGCGAAAAAAACTTATTCTAGGAGGATATCATGTTAATTAATATGAAGGACATGCTTAAGGTGGCAGATAAGAATCAATTTGCAGTCCCTGCTTTTAATATCGGAAGCGGACAAATATTGCGTGGGGTAATCGAAAGTGCAAATGAGAAACAAGCTCCGGTTATCTTGGCAATTCATCCGACCGAGCTTAGCTTTATTGGAGACAGCTTCATTTCCACCTGTATTCAAGAAGCAAACAAAACAAAGGTCCCTATGGTTATCCACTTGGACCACGGCGGAAGCTTTGAAGATGCATTAAGGGCAATTAGGTGTGGTTTTACATCAGTTATGATCGATGCTTCTCGTATGTCATATGAAGATAACATCGCAATAACACAAAAGGTGGTAGAAGTTGCTCACGTATCAAATGTATCAGTTGAATCAGAGCTTGGAACAATAGGAAAAACAGGAACATCATACGAAGGCGGCTCAGATGATATAATCTATACAAACCCGGAGCAAGCTAAGGATTTTGTAGAGAAAACCGGAATTGATTCTCTTGCAATTGCTATAGGTACCGCTCATGGCATTTATCCAAAGGATAAGAAACCTAAGCTAAGGCTTGATCTGCTGAAAATAATTAAAGAAAATGTTGATATTCCCCTTGTTCTCCACGGTGGTTCCAGCAATTCGGATGACGAAATTGCAGAATCCGTTAAACTTGGAATTTCTAAAATCAACATTTCAAGTGATATTAAATTTGCATTTTATAAAAAATGTAGAGAAGTTTTAGCAGAGCATCCGGAATGGATTGAGCCAAATGCAATTTATCCGCCTTGTATTGAAGCTATGAAAGAAGTAATTGAGTTTAAAATGAATTTGTTTAATGATATTGATAAAGCAAAACTATATTAATATCAAAACGGTTTGACTCATATCAAATTATGATAGTACAAAGTCTTCAAAAAGCAAAGGAGCTATCTAAACTAAAAGCTATATCTAAATCCTTAATGTTTAAGGCTTAGATATAGCTTTTTTATTTTTTAAAGCCTTCAAATATGTCCTGCCGGATTATTCTATAAACTAATATGGTATAATCCGATTAACAGAAATCTTCCCTTATCTTTTATTTTTGTAAAATCTAAAGTCGCAAAGTCCGCTGATGCCAATTATAATTGTATAATGTATGAATTTAAGCATTCCGGAAGCTAAACATTGACGTAATTAAAAATAATGATATAATTAAATAAATAATGGCATAATCAAAACAGAAGGTGTTTTTATGAAATATCACAAGCCAAATTTTGAAGAAAATAAAAATAATCTAAATGAAAGCATGAAAAAAGATTTTAAATTTTATAAGGCCTTATTTTTGTCAACATTTTCAGTCAGCGCCTTTACCTTTGGTGGCGGATATGTTATTGTTCCTCTTATGAAGCAAAAATTTGTGGACAAGCTTCATTGGATTGACGAAGATGAAATGCTCGATATCGTTGCTATCTCGCAATCCCTGCCGGGACCGTTGGTTGTCGACGCTTCTGTACTGGTCGGTTATCGCCTGGCCGGTATTCCCGGTGCAATTGTGTCGCTGCTCTCAACCGCTTTGCCGCCTCTGGTCATTTTATCCGTTGTTTCACTTTTCTATCAGGCATTCAAAACTAATCCATTAGTAAATGCAGTTCTAAAGGGAATGCAGGCAGGAATTGCGGCCATTATTGCTGATGTGGTAATATCCGGCGGAATTAAAATTTTTAAATCAAGAAATACTCTTTCAATCATTATAATGATTGCTTCCTTCTGTGCTATATATTTTTTAAATGTAAATGTGATCTGGGTAATTCTCGTTTGCGGCACATTGGGCGGAATTTTGACAGTGACTAAAAGCAAAAAGAAGGTGCCGAAAATATGATTTACTTACAATTACTTTATAGCTTTCTGCAAGTTGGTCTTTTTAGTTTCGGCGGAGGATATGCAATTCTTCCAATGATTCAGCAACAAGTTGTCATTTTGAATCATTGGCTGACGATGAAGGAATTTGCTGATGTGGTGACAATTTCCCAGATGACACCCGGGCCGATTGCTCTGAATGCCTCTACCTTTGTAGGAATGAAAATGGCAGGGATAATGGGCGCTGTTACGGCAACCTTTGGCTGTGCTTTTCCAACAACGGTACTGGCGCTTATTGTAGGCCATTATTTTTACAAGTATAGAGATATGACGCTTGTAAAAGGAGTTTTTGAAGGACTGCGCCCCGCAGTTGTTTCTCTGATTGCTTCGGCAGGAATGTCCATTCTGATTTTATCTCTATTTAATGTTGAAACGCTTACTCTCGGCATACTTTCTCACATAGACTGGAAAGCTGTAGTAATGTTTGCAATATCCCTGTTTATCCTGCGTAAATGGAAAGCAAATCCGATTTACATTATGCTTGGTTCAGGAGTCATTGGGGCAATAGTTAATTTTTTAATAAAATAGTCTAAAAACAAAAAGGAGATTCGTCAAGATGCATGTAACATCTTGGCGAACCTCCTTTTTCAATATATCGACAAATTATTCCCCAATGATCATCACCTGAACCGTACGCTCCCTGGCTCTGGTCTTATCAAAATCAATAAAATATATAAAACCA
>JAUZPY010000093.1 GCA_030705805.1 Bacillota bacterium
GAAGGTGACCCTTAGGCGATGCTATTTATTAACATAATCTCCGGGAGATTTGCCCGTAACTTTAATAAAGCTTTTGTAAAAGTTTGACGAGCTGTTAAATCCGCACCTTTGGGAAATATCAAGCTTTTTTAAATTAGTGTTTTTTAAAAGAGCAATAGCTTTTTCCACGCGCTTAATGGTAATATAATCCCAAGCGGAAATGCCGTTGAATTTTTTAAAAACAGTAGAAAAATAAGTTTTGTTCATGGCGGATAGGGAAGACAGTGCTTCCAAGGTTATATCCTCTTCGAGGTGAGAATTTATGTAGTCTAAGGAAATTGAAAGCTGTTTTAAAATGCTGCCATACCGCATGTCGGTGTTGCCTGTCGCAACATAGCCAAAGTCCCTAATCATTTTCATTAAAATATCGCATATATATAGCTTAATCATCAGAGGGTAATTAAAGTTTTTTTCCGAAAACTCCCTTTCAATGCTTAATATGTCTTCTTTAATTTTAGCGGCTGAGGGGTTATTTCGGTCAAATAAGTTTTCAAAAGAAGGCGTACGGTCGATAAAAAGCTTCATAAGAGAGAAATCAAAAAGCCCTTGCTCTGACCATAAAAACCTCGGCTCAAACTGAATGCCTATTATATCAAATTTTTCACCTTCAAAAATGTCGGTGATATAATGCTGCTCATCAGATCCGAAAAGAAGCACATCTCCCGGTAAACATTTATACTCCTTTTTCCCCACAGTATAAATGCCGCCTCCAGATATAAACATAGCTATTTCGCATTCCGTATGGTGATGTTCTGTCAGCATACGCCTGCCTGACGGCACGGTGGAGTGGAAAAAACGAAGCAGAGTATTTTTATTGGAATCTGTTAATTCATAATTTATATAACGCATATTATAACCTCATATCCAAATATAGTGGATAATGTGATTTTATAAGAAGTAACGAATTTTGTCAAGCAAGATAAGCAATATTTTTCTGCCTTGCAAAGCAAGGTGGAAAAATCTGCGGTAAATCTGCAAAAAATCAGCATAAAAATCTGGTTTTTTACAATAAAATATAAAGTTTTTATGAAAAAATAAAAATCCGTTGAAAATAAAACAAATTGTGATATTATACAAGCAAGGTTTTCTGTCTCGCAAAGCGAGATGAAAACCTGCAAAACAAGCAAGATAAGCAAGATAAGCAAGATTTTCCGTTTCGCGCAACGAAATGAAAGTCTGCGGTAAATCTGCAAAACAAGCAAGGTTTTCTGTCTCGCAAAGCGAGATGAAAACCTGCGATACAAGCAATAAAAACGAATATAAATGGAGGGAACAATAAATGGAAGTAGTGCCGAAGCCTAAAAAAATAGTGAAAAAGGGCGAAATTAATATTAAACAGGAAATTTCCTGCTGCCCGGAGCTGGAATTTACTAAAAAAGCTTTTTGCCGCATGGTCAGAAAAATCTACGGCGTTCGACTTTCTTTTGGGACGGATGGAATTTTGGTAAATTATGACGAAACGCTGAAAAAGGACGAGTACAGACTAGAGGGCAGGAACATTTATGCTTCTTCTATAGAAGGTGCTTCCTATGGCTTGTCTACCATGCTTCAGATTATGGAAAAGAGTGATGACGGCTTTAAGGTACAAGATACTGAAATTTTCGATAAGCCGGATAAGGATTTCCGCGGATTTATGGAGGACTTGGCAAGAGTATGGCACGACTTTGATAATTTAATCGGGTATGTGGACATTTGCTATTTAAACAAGATAAAGTATCTGCAGCTCCATTTTTCCGATAATCAAAGCTTTACATTGCCTCTTGAGTGCTTTCCGGAAGCAGCGACAAAAGGAAGATGTTATACAAAGGAGGAAATCAGGTACTTGGTTGAATACGCCCATGAGGCAAATATAATATTGATCCCCGAATTTGAGGGGATAGGACATTCCAAGGAGCTTATAAAAAATTGCCCGGAATTTGGGAATACATATGATATAAAAAATGAAGAGCAGGAAGATAAAACCTTTGATGGCAGCGAAGATAATATTATGTGCATAGGGAAAGAGGGTATATTTAATAATATAAGGAAAATATTGCAGGAAATTGCCGATACATTTAAATACTCTCCGTATATTCATGTGGGCTGTGATGAGGCAAAAATAGATAACTGGAAAAACTGTTCATGCTGCATGGACTACATGAAACGCCAGCAAATAAAAGACGTAAAGAATTTATACAGCCATTTTGTTCAAAAAATTGTGGACATATGTCTGTCGCTGGGCAGAACTCCCATAGTGTGGGAAGGCTTCCCGTACGAAGGCACGGATAAAATATCGAAGGATGCAATAGTTGTATCCTGGGAGTCTTATTATCAGACAGCCCCCGAGCTTTTAAGTTCAGGCTTTAAAATTATTAACGCTTCATGGAAACCTTTGTATATTGTGCCACCACAGCATACCCAGTGCCTGTGGAGCATCCCGGGTGCAGACTGGAACGTATATAACTGGCAGCACTTTGCAAAGGCTTCAAAGGCTTATAACCCTATTAACGTAGAGCCGCAGGATAACGTTCTTGGCGGAATGTTATGCCAATGGGAATGCAGCCTTACGGAGGAAAAGGACAGGGTAATTTATAATATGCCCGCCTTAAGCGACCGATGCTGGAACACGGAAGACTTTTTAAATGAAGAAGATTATGAAAAATCATCAAAAAAGCTTTTGTCTATGGCACAAAAACTGATTTAGCAAGATTTTTTGCCTTGCAAGCAAGGTTTTCTGTCTAAGCAAGATTTTTTGTCTTGCGTAGCAAGATAAAAATCTGCGGGACAAAGCGAGATAAAAATCTGCGGTGAAGGTAAAAATCTGCGAAACAAGCAAGCAAGGTTTTCTGTCTAAGCAAGATTTTTTGTCTTGCGTAGCAAGATAAAAATCTGCGGGACAAAGCGAGATGAAAACCTGCGGTGAAGGTAAAAACCTGCGAAACAAGCAAAGCGAGATAAAAATCTGCTTTATAGCATAGAGGTATAAAGAGGAAAATAATCTAAAGGCTTCCTGAGGAGGCCGGAAATGCAAAAAAGGCCAGTTTTTGTATATATTGCACAAAAAATTCTTTGCGTTATAGTGCATTTTATCCAAATGGAGACTTGCATTTATATATTCACCGTGCTATAATAAGACCATAGCAAGTTAATACATATTTTTTATTTCCCTCCTTTAACGGGACCGTTTGCCAGAACGGTCCCGTTATTTTTTTACTGCTAAATTTTGCCCCCTTAAGCAAGATAAGCAAGATTTTTTGCCTTGCAAGCAAGGTTTTTTGCCTTGTAAGCAACATTTTCTGTATTGCGAAGTAATATAGAAAATGTGCGGAAGTAACAAGGTAAAAACCTGCGGTGAAGATAAAAATCTGCGATGAAGATGAAAACCTGCGGTGAAGATAAAAATCTGCGGTACAAGCAAGATTTTCTGTTTCGCGCAGCGAAATGAAAATCTGCGGATCTGCTATACAATTGCATGAATTTTTAAAAGCCACCTAAACATGAAAGAATGAATTTTGTATAAGAAAAGCGAATTAAACATTATTTGAACTAATACCTTAAAAGTTTCCTGTGATTTACCTTCTAAATATTGACAAAAGTAAAAACTTGAGGTAAAATGCAAAAGAATAAGCAAATAAGCTAATAGCTTATTAATCGGATATAATGGAGGAATTTTTATGAAAAAGTATTTGGCATTATTATTGGTGCTGACAATGACAGCTTGCACATTTGCAGGATGTGCAAAGAAGGAAGATACCACTGCTAAGGAAGGTACTACTGCAAGTGAAACAAAAACAGGCAAAGACACGTTAGTTATGGCAACAAACGCTACTTTCCCTCCTTATGAATTTAATAAAGACGGAAAAATAGTTGGTATTGACGCTGAGATAGCACAGGCTATTGCAGATAAGCTTGGCCTTAAGCTTCAGATAGAGGACATAGAATTCGATTCAATTATAGCAGGCGTAACCACAGGCAAGTACGATATGGGTATGGCCGGCATGACAGTTACAGAAGAAAGACTTAAATCAGTTAATTTCTCTACAAGCTATGCAAAAGGTGTGCAGGTTGTAATAGTACCTGAAACTTCTCCTATTAAGAGCGTTGATGACCTTAAAGCAACAGGTGCTAAATATGTTGCAGGCGTTCAGCAGGATACCACAGGACATATTTATGCAACACAGGATTTAGGCGACAAGCGTGTTGTTGCATTCAATAAGGGTGCAGATGCTGTTGCTGCACTTACAAGCGGCAAGGTTGACTGCGTAATTATTGACAACGAGCCTGCAAAGAGCTTTGTTGCAGCAAACAAAGGTCTTAAAATACTTGATTCAAAGTATGCTGATGAAAACTATGCTATTTGTATAGCTAAGAATAATAAAGAGCTTCTTGATAAAGTAAATACCGCACTTGGCGATCTTATAAAAGACGGCACAGTTCAGAAGATTGTTGACAAATACATACCTGCCAAGTAATATAAAAGCTCTAAAGGGAGCGGTTTGACCGCTCCCTTTATTTGACTTTTAAGGAGGATTTTAAAGTGGCAGAATGGTTTTCAAATTTAAAAGCACAATTTATACTTAACTTTATAGATGATAACAGGTGGAAGCTTTTAGTAAATGGTGTTTTGCTTACAATAAGAATTGCCTTTTTTGCTGTTATTTTGGGTGTGCTTATAGGTTCAATTGTAGCTATAATACGTTCTACATATGACAAAAACCAAGAAACGATGGCCAGGCGCAAGGGCTTTCTTTATTACCTTTTTTCATTTGTAAACGCAATATGTAAAGTTTATCTTGCGATAATCCGCGGCACTCCCGTAGTTGTTCAGCTGATGATAATGTATTTCATTATCTTTGCATCATCGAAAAACGGTATGCTTGTGGCAACTCTTGCTTTCGGCATTAATTCCGGCGCCTATGTGGCGGAAATTTTAAGGGGCGGAATACTGTCCATTGATAACGGGCAGTTTGAAGCAGGCAGAAGCTTAGGCCTAAACTATGTTCAGACGATGATTTACATAATTATACCTCAAGTGTTTAAAAATGTGCTTCCCACTCTTTTAAACGAATTTATAGCACTTTTGAAAGAAACCTCTGTATCCGGTTATGTTGGCATTAAGGATTTAACCAAGGGTGGAGATACTATAAGAGGTCTTACGTTTGCACCTTTTATGCCTTTGATTGCAGTAGCTTTATTGTATCTTATGATAGTGCTGCTTTTGACGTGGGCTGCAGGTAAGGTGGAAAGGAGGCTTCGCACAAGTGAAAAGTAACGGAGAGGTTTTAATAAAAACCGAGAAGCTGTATAAATCATTTGGTGATATCCGTGTCCTTGAAGGTATTTCCGAGGAAATACATAAGGGTGAAGTTGTGGTTGTCATAGGTCCTTCGGGCTCGGGCAAATCCACGTTTTTAAGGTGCTTGAACCTTTTGGAAATGCCAACTGACGGAAAAATATATTTTGAAGGCGTTGACATTACAGACCCAAAAACAAATATAAATTCACATAGGCAAAAAATGGGCATGGTGTTCCAGCAGTTCAATCTTTTTCCGCATATGACTGTACTTAAGAACATGACCTTAGCACCCATGAAGCTTTTAAAAATGAAAAAGGAAGATGCCGAGAAAAAGGCAATGGATCTTCTTAGAAAGGTTGGATTGGCGGAAAGGGCAAATGCATATCCTTCTCAGCTTTCCGGCGGTCAGAAGCAAAGAATTGCAATAGTGCGTGCACTTTGCATGAATCCTGATGTAATGCTTTTTGACGAGCCTACGTCTGCCCTTGATCCGGAGCTTGTGGGTGAGGTGCTCTCTGTAATGAAAAACCTTGCTGCCGAAGGTATGACAATGATTGTGGTAACTCATGAAATGAGCTTTGCAAGGGACGTTGCGGACAGAGTAATTTTTATGTATGATGGAGTAATTGCGGAGTCCGGCACACCCGATGAAATGTTTACTAACCCGAAAAATCCAAGAACAAGACAGTTTTTGCAAAGCATCTTATAGGAATTTTTATTCTGTGATAAACTATATTAGGATAGGTGTTATTTGACAGAGGACTATTGTTTGTGTATAATTTGAATCGGGAATGAAGTTCTCCCTTGGGTAACCTAAAACGCCATACGGCTGATGACTTCTGCATTTAGCGGTTGTATCAGCCGTTTTAGTTTTATTTGGGAGGCAAGTTATGCTTAACTGTTTGTGTGTTGGAATCGGGGGTTTTATAGGGGCGGTATTAAGGTACCTGGTGGGCTTTCTACCGCTTAAATCAGACGGAGGTTTTCCGATAAAAACACTGCTTATAAATGTTATCGGGGCATTTGCCATCAGTTTAATTACTGCTTTGGCGGTAAAAAATAAGTCTGATCCGCATATAATTCTTCTCTTGAATGTTGGCGTATGCGGCGGATTTACAACATTTTCAACCTTTGCTTATGAAACCGCAAGTCTTTTGCAAAAAAACGCTGCAGGCACTGCTTTTACATATGCGATTCTAAGTGTTGTCCTGTGCGTGGCTGCGATTTTCGGCGCTAAATTCTGCGTTCGATAAAAAAGCTTAATGCAGATATTTTAGAAGGGTAATGCGTTTAACTTGCATCACTCTTCTAATGCATATATTTTAACAGGGTAATGTAAGTAAACGCATTACCCTGTTAAAATATATGCTGCCTTGTTTAAGGAGGTATTTTTTTTGAACCTTTTTAGGGGAATAACTTGACAAAATTTGTGAAAAAGAATAAAATAAATTGATTATAAGTATCATGCAATAGTATGCCAT
Organism: Bacillota bacterium; assembly: GCA_030705805.1. Lineage (GTDB taxonomy): Bacteria > Bacillota > Clostridia > CAKSNL01 > HGM11501 > JAUZPY01. The sequence continues at coordinate 6,796 of JAUZPY010000093.1, forward strand.
TTTCATGGGAATTTATATTAATTTAAAAGTGTAAAAAAATCATAGATAGGCTTTTTTATTTGTACTGACTGCGGCATATTGCATTGGTAGTATGTGCCGTGGTTTTTGATGAGTATATGTGCCATATACTTTTAATATATATAATATACAAGCAAGATTTTCTGTCTCGCGGAGCGAGATGAAAATCTGCGA
>JAUZPY010000094.1 GCA_030705805.1 Bacillota bacterium
CATTGGACGGTATCGACGGAATAATTGTTGGGCCAAATGACTTGTCCGCTTCAATGGGGCATATCGGCAGAACAGCCCATCCGGATATGTTCCCGATATACGACAAAATAGGAAATGTTCTTAAAGAAAGCGGCAAATTGTTTGGAGTTTCTGTCGGCTATGATGAAACAACAATTGAGCAATGGCTTGATCGCGGAGCGAATATGATTTTTGTCGGACACGATGTGGGGTATGTTCATGACGGTGCCCACAGCACCAGCTCTAGGCTTGATAAAATCATAAATTCAAGAATTAATAAGTTTAACCACACTATAATTTAAAAGTTTGGAGGGAGAAATAAAATGAACGCAGACAAAATACCTTGTAAAGTACTTTACCGTACAGATGATGAAAAATATTCGGCAGCAATCAGGCTATATCAGGGTTGTCCGACAGTTGCCGCAACAAGAGGAGGACGTATTTACCTCGGCTGGTGTTCGGGCGGAGACAGCGAGCCACATATGGATAACTATTGTCTTTTGGTCTACAGCGATAATATGGGAAAACCTGGTCAAAGCCGATTATTATTATTCAGAGTGATAAAGAAAACCTTATTCAGGCACTTGATATTCAGTTGTGGACAGACCCCGACGGTAAGCTCAGAGTATATTGGACACAGAATAATGCGATTGTTGATGATGAGAGCAACGCTTCAATAGAAGGATATCGGAAAAACGGGTACATTTGGTGTGATAATCGCCATGCCGCATGGACAATGGTGTGTGATAATCCGGACGACGATAATCCGGTTTTCAGTGAGCCTCATTATTGGGGTATTGGTTTTTTGCGCTGTAAACCGATTGTCCTTGATGATGGACGCTGGATGTTTTGCAATTACGATCAGCTTTGTGATTGTTACGGTTACAGTATCAGCACGGACTGCGGCAAGACGTATGAGCGTTGCTACGGAGGAACAAAAGTACAGACCGACCATGACGAACCTATGGCATACCAACGCAAAGACGGAAGCATCCGTATGCTTGCGCGTTCAACCGTAGGCGAGCTTGGGGAGAGTATTTCAAATGACCGAGGCACAAGCTGGAGCGGAGGCATTCCATCGGGAATTGAAAGCCCTAACAGCCGCTTCTGGATTTCGCGTACACCAACAGGACGCATTCTGCTTGTAAACAACGACCACAGGACATCGCGCTGTCGGATGTCGGTAAGACTTTCCGAAGACGATGGTGCTACATGGAAATATAAACGCTGTGTAGATGAACGTGAGGCGCTTTCTTACCCCGACGTGGAGTTTTGCAACGGAAAAATACTGCTGACGTACGACAGAGAACGCATCGGAGTAAGAGAAATACTCTTTACCTCATTTACTGAGGACGACATTATGAATGAAAATTATTCTTTCGATATTTCAATAGCCTGCAAGCCCGACGCGAAAAAATAATTTCATGGGTGATGTTTTGGATGTGCCTGTTTTTGTACATTTAGCCTTATAACAACCGGCATCTATTTCGTTCGCTTTACCAAAAAACACCCTTTGGGGTGTTTTTTTATTTTATATAGCTAAGGTTTTTGTCAAAAAACATTTAATAATTGTTTCTAGCAAAAAGGAGTAGAACCCCCTATACCGAAATGCAAAGCATTTTGGTATAGGGGCAGAGCATATTTGTATCTTTGAGGTTTTCTCAAAGCTCTTTTTCTATTAAATGCTTCAATTTTACTCATTTATGCTTGCTTGACAATAAATATTTTCCTTGCTATACTGAATTAATAATGCAAAATTAGAAAGTATTGAAGAACGCAGGTGAAAAGAATGCAAGTTTGTATCGATCATGTTTCAAAAAAGTTTAAAAAACAGCAAGTCTTAAAAGACATAAACATGAAAATTGAAAATAATGAAATTTTCGGCCTGATCGGTCCCTCCGGTGCGGGCAAAACGACGCTGATACGTCTGGTTATAGGGGCAATAGAAGCAGATAACGGAACCATCCAAATCGGAGATATTCAAATTCCAAGCCTTGATGCATTGAAAATCATAGGCTATATGCCCCAAAACGAAGCCCTCTATGAGGATTTATCGGGATATGACAACCTTATGTTTTTTGGCAGTATGTATGGCATGAAAAAAGCTGAGCTTAAGAAGCGCCTGCAGGGCGTACTGGAGCTTGTTGAGCTCTGGGATGCCAGCAGAAAAAAGGTAAGCACATATTCGGGCGGTATGAAAAAGCGTCTGTCACTTGCTGCAGCACTGATTGCAGAGCCCAGCTTACTTATACTCGACGAACCTACTGTCGGCATTGACCCGCTGCTAAGACGTAAAATATGGGAACAGTTCCGCCAATTGAAATCACTTGGCAAAACCATAATCATAACAACGCATGTTATGGATGAAGCAGAAATGTGCGACAGGGTTGCGCTTATTAATAACGGGGGCATAATTGCCTGTGACGGGCTTGACACACTGCTCTCCCGTACAAAAAATCATTTGATAGAGGATCTTTTTATTGAAAGCGAGGAGATCAATCCGTGAAAACGTTGAATATTGCCAAACGTATAATCCGCCAGATAATCAACGACAAGCGGTCGCTGGCGCTCATTCTGATTGCGCCGGTGTTTATCTTCACACTGATTTACCTTCTGCTTGGCAATTCCGATTATAAGGCAAATATCGCAGAATCCGGCTTGCAGCCTCAAATTATTGAATACGTAGAGAATCAGGGCATTACGGTAGACACACTTGCCGTCAACGAGGGCAAAGAACAGGTAAAGGACAGTAAAATTGATGCATTTTTGTATAACGACGGCAACGGAATCCGCTTGGTTTTCAGAACGTATGACGCAGTTAAGACAGGTCTCATTCAAAAATCAATTGCCAATGCTATGAAAGAACTCTCTACCAAGAGTTCAGTTCAGGTAGAATATATTTATGGCGAAAGCAGCGGCAACCTGTTCGAAAATATCGGCTATGTAATGCTCGGCATTATTGCATTTTTCATCATCTTTATAATAGCCGGTGTTTCGTTCGTAAAGGAGCGTACAAACCAGACGATGGAGCGGCTCATGATGACGCCTGTGCGGCGCTGGCAGGTGATGCTCGGATATACGCTGGGCTTTGGCTTCTTCGCTATGCTTCAAAGCATAATACTGCTCGCTTACGCAATATGGGTACTGCACATGACCGTTTCCGGCTCTGCCGTTATGGCAGGAATTATTATGGTGCTTCTTGCTATGTCAGCAGTTTGCATTGGATCATTTTTCTCCATTTTTTCAAACAGTGAGTTTCAGATGATGCAGTTCATTCCCATCGTGGTCATTCCGCAGATATTTTTTTCAGGCCTTATTTCACTCGATACACTCCCCTATCACCTTGGCTTACTCTCAAAGATTATGCCGGTCTATTACGCGTGCAGTGCCCTGAAAAACGTGATGATTATAGGCGGAGGGCTGAGCGATATATGGCCGGATCTCTTGGCGCTGTTTGCATTTATTCTGCTGTTTTCCGTTTTGAATATTCTTACGCTTAAAAAGTATCGGAAAATATAATCCGAACTGTTAAGATACATATCATAGATAAATAACAAAAAGCAGAGGTAACCTCTGCTTTTTTATGTTAAAGTCAACACAATCGCCGGTGGCTGGCGACCGTTTCGTTATTCTTTTATTTTGCTTCCGTCCAACTTTCTGTTGTCGAAATAATCTGTAAGCACCATCTTAATTGTGGCAGATATAGGTACGCCGATTATCATGCCTACAACACCAAAAAGACCGCCAAACACAATGACTGATACAAGAACAAGAAGTGGGCTGATTCCGGTAGAATTGCTTATAATTTTAGGCTGTATAAGATTGCCGTCTACCTGCCCTAACGCAAGCTGGAATAATATTACCCAGATAGCCTTAATAGGTCCAAAGGCAATTGCGCTGATAATGTATATCATCGCTGCAGACACGATGGGACCAAAAAAGGGTATCATATTGCCAACTGCAACAAGGAGCCCAAGCAAAACTGCATAAGGAACATTAAATAAGCTTAAAGCGATGGCAGAAATTGTGCCAATCAAAACAGCATCTAATGCCAGTCCGGCAAAGTATGAATAAAATATATTTATTATTTCACCAACATATCTGCCAAAGATGTTTGCTTTTTCATCTTTAATTATTAACCCCTTTATTTTATTTAAGATTTTAAATATATCCTCTTTTTCAAGTAGCATATAAATCGAAAGTACTACGCTTAAGAAAAATGTCACAAAGGAATCTGCTATATTGCTGATAACACCTATATATTTATTAAGCTGCTGTGTACTTAAATTTTTAGATATAAAATCTGCTGCCTTTTGGTTAAGTGTTTCAACTACATCAAATCTGGACAAGAAACTGTTGCCTGATACAAAATGATCTATTTTTTTAATATAATCCGGAATATTGGCTACTAATTCTTCCAAATTCCCAAAAATGCTGGGAACAAGGAACTTTATAATTAACCCCAAAAAAGCAAATATAATTATATATAAAAAGAATACACTGATAGCATTTGATTTTCTCTTGATAAATTTATTGTTTATCTTTAATACAAGCTTTTCTACTCTTTTAGAGGGTCTATAAAGAAAGAAAGCTATCACAGCTCCATATATACAGGGCATAATAATATCTATAAAATAACCGAATGCATAAGCTATGTCTTTAATATTATCAAATAATTTGTAAGCTGCAATCAGTATAATGCCAACCAATATTACTTTAACCCAATAGTTTTCCATTCTTTTCATTTTTTACCCTCCTTTGCTAAGCTCGCTATACCATTTGATTATACTATCTGATTCACATAAAGTCAACAATAAGCATAATATGAAATGGGAACTACCCCGACAAAAAATTTCCAAGTTAAAATTAATTACAAATATATATTGTTCCTTAACAGATTCGAAGCTCGGAAAAAAGGCTATAGAAGGCTCAATAATTGTCCTTAGGGCTAAAAATTCTCTTAAGGTATTTGAAGAGGTGATTTTTTGGGGCTAACTAAAAGTTCTGTAGGTTTAAATTCTTTAGATACGACTGATAGAATTCTTAGACTTACTGACTCGGATAAAGTAATTGCTCTTGCCGGAAACCCAGATGTTGGCAAAAGTAATGTTTTCGATTACCTCACCGGCCTAAAACAGCATACAGAAAACCGTCCGGGTAGGACTGTTGTCAACGCTCAGGGCGTATGCACTTTAAATGGTAAAAATTATGTTTTAGTTGATATTCCCGGTACATATTCCCTTATGGCTCATTCACCTGAGGAAGAAGTCGCCAGAGACTTTATTTGTTTCGGCGGTTCGGACGCCGTTATTGTAGTTTGCGACGCAACTTGTCTGGAGCGGAATTTAAACTTAGTGCTGCAGATAACCGAAATTACAGATAACGTTATTGTATGCGTAAATCTTTTGGATGAAGCCCACAAAAAAAACATCAGAATTGATCTTCCTGCTCTCTCTTTAAAGCTTGGGGTTCCTGTAATAGGTGCCTCAGCTCGAAGCGGCAGAGGTTTATCTAATTTAATGCAAGCCGTGCAGAAGGTTACTGATATAGAACGGGAATATGCTGCTGCAATGGTTGGATACTCAAAGCCAATTGAAGAGGCTCTTTTTATTCTTGAACCTGTTGTTGCAAAAAAAACTACCAAAAGCCATATTAAGGCCCGTTGGATAGCCTTAAAACTGCTTGACTGTGATAATGCACTTTTGGAAAAACTAAATGCTCATCTTGGCTTTAATATATTATCTGACGAAGAAGTGACCTCTGCACTTTTAAGTGCAAGAAACGTGCTTTATGAACATGGTCTTGCAGGTGAAGAGCTGCAGGACAGAGCCTTAGCTTGCCTCGTACTTTACGCAGAAGAAATTGCCATGAATACAGTGTGTTTTGATAATGCAGTATATAACGTAAAAGACAGAAAAATAGACAGAATTCTCACGGGGAAATATACCGGAATATTTATAATGATATTAATGATAGCTGGAATTTTCTGGATTACGTTATATACTGCACATTATCCTTCCAATTTATTATTTAAATTATTTGACCTTATAGAAAAAATGCTCATAAAGTTTTTTAAGGAAATAACTGCCTCAAAGTCTCTTTATGAGATGATCACTGCGTCACTAATGGCCGGATTTCCATAACTGCCGTTTGTGCTATTATTTTTTCATTGTTTCATTGGCTGTGCAGGCTTGCAGACCATAAAATAGGTTTTTACTTTACACCAATTCATAATTATTTGCTTTTTCATTTCTTATCTAAACTTTTTATAAAAAGGTCCTTTGGGCCTTTTTTTATTAACTTGGTTGTAAGAGAGAAAACAGCCCACAGCAGGATTTGAATTTTACTATTTCCTACTGAGGGCTTATTTATTATTATTTTAAAATTTAGAATATCTCGCATGCAGATAGAGAGACCGATTTTCTGAGTCTGCATACTCTCTGAAGTGGCGGAACGGGTTTACGGAACCCGCGGTGATGCCCTTTAAATCTCGCCTAAAAACTTTTTCAAATCCAGGTAAACGCCGGCCGTCCATCCCAGCATTTCCGGCATTTTATATTCGTCAGTCACATTGGTCGAGCCGTCCTCAACGTTATATTTTTCCCAAAGCGTGCCGGTTTGTTCAAAAATCTTTTCCATGCTATCCGTGTACTTCTTCGCAATGCGGCGTGCGGCATCCTCAAAGCCATAGCGGGCAAGCCCATGTACTGCGATATAGTGTATGGG
>JAUZPY010000095.1 GCA_030705805.1 Bacillota bacterium
CGCCGGTGATGTTCGCCGCGGGTGGTTGCCGGGGATGTTCGCCTAGGGTGTTCGCCGGGGGTGCTCGCCGGAGGGTGTTCGCCGGGGGTGCTCGCCGGAGGGTGTTCGCCGGGGGTGCTCGCCTAGTTTACCTTAAAAGAAAATTTCACCTTATTAAGGGAGTATATTTATGCGCCTTACAGAAGAATATTATCTCCAATCCGCCAAGGTACTTGCCAAAGACCTTTTGGGCAAGGTACTTTGCGTCAGAAATAACAAAGAAATTATGAAGCTTCGTATAACCGAAACGGAGTGTTATTTCAGCGAAAGCGATACGGCCTGCCATGCCCACAAGGGCAAAACGGAGCGCACTAAAATCCTTTACAAAAAGGGAGGCAGAGCCTATGTTTACCTTTGTTACGGCATGTATAACCTATTTAACGTTGTAACAGGGGAAGAAGACTTGCCCCAAGCTGTGCTTATAAGAGGAGTAGAAGGCTACGATGGGCCGGGCAAGCTTGCAAAAGCTATGGGTATCGACAGAAGATTTAATGACGCAGACCTTACCACTTCCGAAGATATCTGGATAGAGGATTGGGGCGAAAAAAAGCCTAAGTTTAAAAGGGACAAGCGAGTGGGAATAGGCTATGCGTCCGAGAAAGATCAGGAAAGGCTTTGGAGATATATAGTAATTGAATAGGCCACTTTAAGCGGAAGCAACTATATATTTTTGGGTGGCGGCAAGGTTTTGGCGGTGCAAAGCTTTTAGTGGCGTGAGGCTTTTGCAATGGGTGCGACAGGTTTTTATGACTTTAAGCTAATCACTTGTGTTTAGTAAGAGCAAGAAATTATCCGTCTAACAGGGATTATCAATTCAATTCTTAAGACTTCGGGTTTTGCCCAGGTCTTTTTTCATTTGTGCAAGCTTAATTTTACTCTTTTATCTTGTTAAAAACAGGGTCAGAATTTAATAATAAGCAGCTTTTTAAAAACAGAATTAGAGAGCAGAAAAATATTTTTTATTTGGCCGCTGTAAGGAGAAATTGACATTAGTAGAATTGTTAAAGCATATAATATTAGTGCTAAGAAAGTAACTTTAAAAAAGTGGACAAGAGTGGGAAGCAGAGAAATAATTTGTATCAGGACCTGCATAAAAGCGTTTGAAATTTAATATTAATGAATGCATAACATTTATCTTAAAACGGAAAAAGGCTGAAAATGCATATTGTGCGGCAGGTAGCCTTGCAGTATAATGAAAGGAGGATTATAGTGTTACATAAAATATTGGTTTACATACCCGTATTGGCAGTAGCAATGGGATTAAATATCTTATTGGGTATTTATAACAAGGTTGAAGTAAAGAAATTTGCTTTTGATTGGAAAGTACTGGTTAAAGGTATAATAAAGGCCGGAATTGTGTTTGGTACCTTTATAGGTTTAGCGTTTTGCTTTGACTATATGGACTTATCCAGTATAGGAATATCTCCTGATGTAGTTATGTCATCCTCCATAATTATTTATATAACAAAGATTCTTAATAATCTTAAAGATATATTGGCTATAAACGGAGGAGATTCAGAGGGGTAAAATATGAAATTTTGTATAGATGCCGGACATAACTATTCCGGTTTTGATACCGGTGCTTCCGGTTATGGCTTAAAAGAGCAAGATATAACCTTTTATGTCGCTCAAAAACTTAAAGCATTGCTTGAAAGTCCCAGCATGGAAGTAATAATGACAAGAAATGCCCTTACAGAAAACGTGGGTAAAGGTTTAAAAACTTCACTTAGAGGCAGATATGAGTTAGCAAACTCTAATAATTGCGACTATTTCATATCGCTGCATTGCGACGCGGCTACATCCTCCGATGCAAAAGGCTCACATGTCTGCATATTCGCTAACGATAGCGAGGCGGAAAGGTTGGCTGTCAAAGTGCAAGATCAGCTTTTAACTTTAGGTCTTTACGGCAGAAGTGAACAAATATCGGTTAGAAATGACCTTGCGGTTCTAAAAGAAACAAAGATGACATCAATTCTTATAGAAATGGGATTCATTTCAAACAAGGATAATGCCAATATAATGAAATATAACCAGGAAGGATTAGCTAAAGCTATCTACAAAGGAATATGTGAATATCTGGGCATTACATCAGACAACTTAAAAAACGAGGAGCAAGATAAAGCCATGGAGGAAAAGGTAACTATTAAAATTAACGGTAATGATTCCGGTATAGAAGGGGTACTTATAGAGGGCGTAACTTATTCCCCCTTAAGGAAGCTTTGCGACGCGCTCGGTCTTACTTTGAATTGGGACGGGGAAAGCTATACTGCCGATATTATAACGCAAGGTGAAATTCCGGAGTGCGCACCAAATTCCAAGCTGAAATCAAAGTATAGTATTGTCGGTGCTACCCACGTGGTTGAACTAGCGCCATGCAATATAAAAAATGTAGAGGTGCAGTGTTTAACTACCGAGGTTAAATACGATAATTTTGTTAACAGCGTTTACTTTATGAAGCTGTCTTCCGGAGCTATACTTCCTTTAGGCATGGCGGTAGAAAACGGCAAGGTGTTATCTAACTATGCAACCCATGATAAGCCTGTTTCCACAATAATAATCTATAATGATAATAGTGTTGAGATGAAAAGGATATCTAATATAAGCGAAGAAAAAAATGTAAGATTTGCGGTCAGCGGATATGGAGTCTATCCTACAATTACCGCTTCTTTGGAAGGCTTTACCGGAATATATTCAGATGTGATTAAGCAGGCGAACAGACCTATTATAGGCTACAGAAAGAATGATAATAAAATAGTAATAGCCGTACGTGCGGATACAACGGCGGAAAGAGCCAATGTAACCGCTAAGAATTTAGGACTTGACTTTGCAATATCTCTTGACGGCGGCGGCAGTACTACGCTGAAAGTAAACGGAGATTATAAATTCAGAGGTGACGGCAGAAAGATTTACGGCGGCATTACTTGGGACTTGTGATTTTGCATAATAGACCTGCCTGCTAACCTAGTCGTGAGCGGATCATTGAGGGATTTTTCTGTCGGGTGGTGCAGATAGGTTCTGCCAATACCTTGTGTATTGGCGGGTTCTGACCTAAGTGATGGGGCGGGGAAAAGACCAATCGCAGATTTTTGTTGCTTCACAAGATAGAATCTTGCTTATGCCGCTGTGAATAGGCTAGCGGACAGGTCTAATAGTAATAAATTTCAAAAAGCCCGGCTAATGACTTATTGAACTGCACCCCAAAAGTTAGACATGTGATATAATAAACACATGAAAGACGAAAGGGGTGCAGTTTTTGTATGCCAAAAGGAAAACCAAACAAAAAATACACAGGCGAGAAAGGCATATGGTTGTAGAGACTATACGAAAAGAAAAATTAAGCTACCGTTAAGCAGCACGGCAGTTTGATATTTCAGATCATAGCCGTGTGATGCCATGGGAGAGATTCTATCTGGAGGAAGGCTCGAGGGGTTGTACGAAGAACGACGTGGCATCAATAAGCAGTGAAATCTTATGTTTATGCCTCAGTTCCAAATTACTCTGAGCCTTTTGTCTCGGCGTTCCTCTTCTAGAACCAAGGCATTCAATTTTTTTAGATAATCATTTTCCGCTCTGAGTCGTTTTACCTCTGCAATCAAGTCTTCCTAACTTTTTTCTTGATTTTTGGCTGTCTGCCTTTCTGCGTGCCGGAAATTGTACTTGCTCTATTACTGAAAAGTGAACTTCTCTATCTGCAAGAGTTTGATTCAATTGAGCAGTTTTATGTGGAGCTGGAAGGGTACACTTGGATTATTACAACAATAGGCGCGTCAAGCTAAAACTAAAAGGCTTAACACCTGCTTAACACAGATATCAAGCCCTTTCGGTTGCTTAATTATTTACTTTGCACAATTTTTTCTTAAAACTTTGTCTAACTTTTGGGTCACTTCAATTTATCATTGTTTCTTATTTCTACTATTTAATTAAAAGAGGACAGTGTATTAAATAAGGTTTGAAAGTTATTTCCCTTTTAGATGTATCAATATCAGCTTAAAATAACCCTTCAAGCATACCGCCAATTCTGCTGCCTAATAATTGTTTTCCGTATGCATTATGATGCGTACCATCAGCTTGAGGTATGTAATAAGTACAATTGAGGGCGTTAATACCCATATCTTTATAACCATCAATGCAGGGTAAATTATATTCTGCCGCAACTTCTTTCATTGCCGTGACATAATCTGTTAATAGTAAATGTGGAGTATTTGTTTTTGTATCAGGATAGGTATAGGTTTTAGTTTGGGCATTATACCAAAATCTGAAATACGGAGTAATTAACACAATGTTTAAATTAGGATAAGCTGTTAGTAATGCATTAATTCCGTATCGTAATGCACCCTTATAATATTTTATATCGTTACCGTGGCTCTTATCATCAAGTGCCATGTTGCCGGTAAAATCATTTGTACCATATGCAATTGTTACTATGTCAACTTTGGATAAGTCAATGCTTTTTACACGCTGTAATATAGGTGAAAATTCAGAATTTCCTATTCCTGCAACAGCAGCATCTTGCTTTGTCCATGTATTAGAAACAACAGCATCAATAAGCTTTGTAAAGGATAAATCACTGTAATACTGCAAAGCATCATACGAGCATTTTGTTCCGCCCAAAGCACAGTTATAAACTGTCGCTCCGGTCCTGCTGCTTATATAATCGCCTAAAGTCTTATTATTTGTATCTGTTTTTTGAAAAATACTGTCACCAAAACACGCAATCTTTTTGCCATATAGAGGAAGTGCTATATTTTTTATATCTTTAGTAAGGTTTTCTGCTGATAATTGTAAATATGGCATTGTAATTACGGGATTTAAATTACGCATGTAAGTGTATTTAAAGTAATCCGGCTTGCAGTATGTATTATAATCCTTTAGGTATAAAACATTGAAATAGATGTATGAGTACCCCTCCGGAATTGTCAACGTTCTTATGGTACTTATACTTCCAGAAGCTAAACTAAGACCATTGTCGTCATTTTGAATTATTTTTCCGCCACTGGGCGTATTGTTTGGAAAAACTATAACATTTCCTTTGAAATGGGAAAAGGTATAAGTTGTTCCTGCTATTACCGGAATTCCTCCCAGGCTGGTTATATAATCTGCTGTAGAATTGGTTTGAATTACACTACCATCTGCCTGTCTGTAATTTTTTAAGTCACTCCAACCTGCTGTATATGTTGCCATTAAATCAACACTTACGGATTCTTGCGGAATGGTTTTTACAGTTGGTTTATCAGTCAAATCTTCATAGCTTCCGCTTTTTGCAACAGGGGAAAGTCCTGCAATTTCATCAATTGATATAGCGAAGCAATAATTATTTTGAAATGTTAAGGATAGTAACACAAATAGTACAAGTAATGCTTTCACCGGAAATTTTTTGGTGCTTAAAATGTTTAGCGGCATTTTATTCATGATCAATTACCCCTCCCCTGAATTACAATTACAAAACTAACTAATTTTCGACAATTTATATATAAGTTGCGGATAAATGGGTTACGAGGATTATACTCTTGTTTCAGGCAAATGTCAACATAAAATATTTTAAATATGATTTTTAGGGAAGTAAGTTAATTTAATTTAGTATAAAGTTTTCTATGGGGAATAATGAATACTATAAAGTTATTGGAAGAAAACTTCTCATAAAGACGAAAACCGTGCACCCACGTCAATTTCACTCGCCCAGGACAAATTTAGACATAAAAAAACGTCTTGCATAGCAAGACGTTTTTAACCGGTGCGATTATGCATAAGGGGCATAAGTTTATTTAAGCTATCCAATTCGCGAAAAGTTGATAGTGAGTAAATGAGCGTTCATGCCTGTGCTTGCAAAGTCATAGCGAATACGAACGTGACTTTTTGCGAAAAAGGAGGAGCAAGGAAGCGGGCGGACGTTTTTGGGCAAACAAAAACGGAGCAAAGCGAACTTTGCTCCGACGTGGTCGGGATGACAGGATTCGAACCTGCGGCATCCTGCTCCCAAAGCAGGCGCGCTACCATCTGCGCTACATCCCGGTAAATGTATTTTTATATTAAATTACCTTTAAGACACTTTTTATATTATATGAAAAAAAAAGCTTTTTGTCAAGAAAAACATTCTAACTTGCTTAGGAAACATAAATTTTCTTTAATAAAATAATGCCATACTTAATTAATAGACGGGAAATACTAACATAAAAAAGTAATATAATACTACACATAGGAAGCTTCCTCTGATGCAATAATGATTGTCTTTTCCGCAATGCGGACACACTGAAGCATCTGGAGCAGAACAAAAATATATGGCTCCCGGCAAAGGAGAGCCCCTCACCGTTTCTTTTGAGCCTTCCGGAACAGGAGGGCAGCTTCAAGGGAAATATGATTACACTTATAATGAAGTAGTTACCGGAATGAATATGAGATACAAAAATTGTAATTGAGTTAAAAAAACAATAAAAAAGCTTTTAGAACCTGAAACTTTTTTATTGTTTTCCGATACATTCCGAACATGGTTCATATCCCATACCGATTAACTCATCAAGTGTAAAATACCTTAGATTATCCTTGCCTTTAACAAAACGGCAGTCAGATGTGTGATATTTTTCACCGGCTTGTGTAACAACGTACATCTTCTGCATAGACTTTTTATATAATGCACCGCCAACAAAACTCATCCCTACAATAAACGATAAAAATATTAATATTATAA
>JAUZPY010000096.1 GCA_030705805.1 Bacillota bacterium
ATAATGGAGTGCCCTGTGAAGTACCCCAGAATGTTATAGACGGCAATACAAATACAATTTGGCACACTATGATAAATCCAAAGGCTCCCGGCCCTCACTATATAACAATAATTCTTCCTACTGCTCAGGATGTAGGCGGCTATCGCTACTATCCCAGAACTGACGGAGGAACTGCGGGTATCGCTATGGAATATGTAATTTATGCATCTTCAGACAATGTTACTTTCTATAGGGCAGCATCCGGCACCTGGGCATTTGATAGCACGGTAAAGAGCGTTTATTTCCCCAAAAATCTTAACGCTAAGGCAATAAAGCTTGAAATACTCAGCAGCATTGGAGGTTATGGCAGTGCCGGGGAGCTGAGACTTTTGTCTACTGATCCAACTAAAGAAACAATGGAAGCTAAAGATCTTGCATATTTACCTGCTAATTTTTACGTTCCATCTCAGTTTGGCGGAACAATCACTAAGGCAAGTAATTACAGTAATCCCGTTGGTTATCTGTTTGATGGAGTGACTTCAACATATTGGCATTCACAAATCGTGCAAAACAACCTGCCGGTAGACTTAACTTTCTCATTTAATTATGCATATCACATAAGCGGTATTGGATATCTTCCCCGCCAGGACAGTTCTCTTACTGGACATTTTCAGCAATTTAATATTTATATGAGCAATGACGGAGTAAATTACACACTTGTTAAATCAGCTACATTTGATACAATTGACCACGAGACAAAATATGTAGTATTTGACAATGAGATAGCCACAAGATTCATTAAGATTACGGTAAACCAAGGTCTTAATAATTATGCTTCTTGTGGAGAACTTACATTTCTTCAGACAAAGGAGATGGCTACGGCAGATGCTATAGCATCTAAAGTGGAGTATACGCTTCAGATAGGTTCAAATAATATTATAAGAACACGGGGAGGCATATCACAGGAAATAACAGCTGATGCAGCACCGCTTACTCAAGACGGCTATGTTATGATACCCTTAGGAGGACTGCTTGAGGATATGGGTGCGACCGTAGAGTGGGTAGCTTATAATCAGAAGATAGAGATATATACCTCAGATAATAGACATATGACTTTCCAGATAGAAGAAGCAAGAGTTTATATTGATAATATAAGATTTACCGTTGCTGCGCCTCCGGTGATAAATGACAGCAAAATATATATCCCATTAAAATTTGTATCCGAGCATCTTGGCTATAACTATTCATGGGACGGAGCAACTCAAACTATTACTATCACTAGCAAATAAAATGATTAGTCTCTCTGAAGGCATTGCTGCTAAGGGCAATATACCAAATGGGGATAAGTAAAAAAATAACGGCTTCGGCATAAAGCCGGAGCCGCTATTACTAATCAGGCAGCAGAAAAAATTGAGAAATAAGGGCATATTAGCAGCTGTGGCCACCCCTTTAGGGGTGGCCATTTGTTTTGGCAGCGCATTTTTTAAATGGCGAAGCAAAAGCTTAAAGTATGCTACACAAGCTTAAAGGGTAAAGCACAAGGCATCGTCAGAGCCACTGCGGTGGGTATAAATGCAATAGGTTAAGGGCTAATTAATTGATTTGCCGCTTAAGACTTCTAAATAATCCTGTAGGTTCTCTGAAAGCAGGCGGGGAGTATCGAGCCCATAAGGACATTTGCTTTTACATTTATTGCATTTTATACATTCTTTTATTTTCATCATTTTATCCTGCATTTCTTTTGTAAGCTGCAAGGATGAAGGCGCACGGCGAAGCATAAGAGCCATTCTGGCGCAGTTATTGATTTCAATACCTTTTGGACAAGGCATACAGTATCCGCAGCCCCTGCAAAAATCGCCGGAAAGTTCTTTTCGGTCTTTTTCAATTACAGCTTCAAGCTCTTTTGTCATTACGGGAGGATTATTTACATAGGACAAAAATTCTAAAAGCTCGGACTGCCTTTGTACGCCCCAGATAGGAAGTACGTTATCATACCCATCAAGATAGCAATATGCGGCAGCGGAGTTGTTTATAAGTCCTCCGGACAGCGCTTTCATAGCTATAAAGCCCATACCGGACTCCTTAGCCAATTTTACAATTTCAACGTCTTTCTCCGTGGCTAAATAAGAAAATGGGAACTGAATAGTTTCATATAAGCCTGAAGCGATGATTTCTTTAGCTCTTACAAGGGAGTGAGTTGTAATTCCTATGTGTTTTATCATCCCTTTTTGTTTAGCTTCGAGCATGGCTTCATAAAGGCCTGTTCCGTCATCTTTCACGGGAACAAAGGGCAAGTTATGAAACTGATATATATCCAGATAGGAGGTTTTTAAGTTTTCAAGGGTTGTATTAAGATGCTCCCAAAAGGTATTTACATTTTCTGCAGCTGTCTTAGAAGCTATATAAACCTTATCTCTCATGCCGAAAAAAGCAATACCGAGTTTTACTTCACTGTCAGTATAAAACCTTGCCGTATCGAAAAAACGTATACCTCCGTCGTAGGCCATACGTATAAGATTAACGGCTTCTTCCTGTGTTATTCTCTGTATAGGCAAAGCCCCGAATCCGTTCTTATTTACAGTTATCCCGGTTTGCCCAAGTGTTACATTTGACATATCACTTCACCGCCTTTTTATGAATTATAGCACAACCTGTAATTTTCTTCAATACAATAAAATAATTGTATTCGCAATTAAACTTTTTAGTATTAAATGCCAATAAATCATTGACGGAATTTTGAAAAAATGGTATTATTAAAGGATAATAGGACAATTATATATAGTAGAAATCCTTGACGTAAAAAAGGAGAAAGAAATAAGTTGGAAAAGGGTATAAAGACAAGAAATTTAAAAGTTTTAGAATATGATAAGATTTTAAAACTTTTGTCCTCAAAAGCTGTTTGCGCATATTCTCAGGAACAGATATTAAATTTAGTGCCGCAGGTTGAAATTACAGAGTGTGAGAGGCTGCTCGAAGAGACGGATGAAGCATTTCGTTATATGATAAGACATTCAAATCCTCCGATTGCACCTTTATCTGATATTACAGCCTCAATTAAACGCGTTCAAATCGGTGCTGTATTGTCGTGCCGGGAATTATTAAATATTTCTCATGTACTTAGAGTTTCAAGACTGCTTAAATCTTATATGGATGAAAAGGATTTTAGCATAGAATTTCCTCTTTTAAACCTTGTACAGGAATGTATTTTATCAATTGATTCTGTAGAACGGGAAATTACACGCTGCATTTTATCAGAAGATGAAATTGCTGATGATGCTACTTCTGAGCTTTCCTCTATTCGAAAGAAAAAATCAAGTCTATCCAATAAGATAAGAGACGTTTTAAACTCCATGATTCATTCCGCAAAGTATCAAACGGCTTTGCAGGAGAGCCTTGTTACAATTCGTAATGACCGTTTTGTTCTGCCGGTAAAGCTAGAGCACAGAAATGAGGTGCAGGGAATCATTCACGATTCATCCGCTTCGGGAGCAACAGTGTTTATTGAGCCTTCGGCGGTAGTGGAAATAAATAATGAAATTCATAACCTTTTAGGCATGGAAAAGGATGAAATTGAAAAGATATTGTCCAAGCTATCTGAAGCGGTTAATGATTACAGAGAGCAGATAGACGAAAATTATAAGCACGTTATAGAAGCTGATATAATTTTTGCCCGGGCTAAGCTCGCCTATGACATGAATGCCGTTAAACCAAAGCTTAATGATAAGGGCTTTATTAATATTTTAAAAGGTCGCCATCCGTTAATTGATAAATCAAAGGTAGTTCCGGTTGACGTATACTTAGGCAAAGACTTTGATACTCTTGTTATCACAGGCCCCAATACGGGAGGAAAGACAGTAACGTTAAAAACCATTGGCCTCTTTACTTTAATGGCTCAGACAGGTCTTCACATTCCGGCCTCCGAAGGAAGCGAAACTTCCGTATTTTCAAATGTTTTTGCCGACATCGGGGATGAGCAAAGCATTGAACAGTCACTTAGTACATTTTCATCCCATATGGTTAATATAGTAAACATATTAAACGAAGCAGATGACAATTCGCTGGTTTTATTTGATGAGCTGGGTGCAGGAACTGATCCTGCGGAAGGTGCCGCACTTGGAGTAGCAATTTTGGATTATGTCAAGATGTGCGGCGCAAAAACTGCAGCTACAACTCATTACAGCGAAATTAAACTTTATGCTTTAAGCACCGATAGGGTTGAAAATGCTGCCTGTGAATTTGACGTCGCAACACTCAGACCTACCTATAAGCTTTTAATTGGCGTACCCGGCAAAAGCAATGCTTTTGCCATAGCTTCAAGGCTTGGTATCAGCGATTATATTATCGAAAAAGCAAAAGAGCATCTTACTGCGGAAAATATCAGATTTGAAGATTTGGTAAGCGAACTTGAGAAGAACAGGCAAGAGGCAGAGGAAGCGAAGGCAGAAGCGCAGCGTATAAAAAGAGACGCTGAATCCTTCCGCGGAAAAGCAAAAGAAGAGCAGGAAAAGATAGAAAAGCAAAAAGAAAAGCTTACGCAGGATGCAAAGAGAGAATCAAAAAGGATTATTGACGAAGCTAAGAAAAAGACTGATGCTCTAATAAAAGAATTGGAAACGGCTTTAAAGGAACAGGAAAAATCAAGCGCAAAAAAAGCAGCGGATGACATAAGAAAACGCCTTTCAAATGACAGCAAGCATCTTGAAGATGAGCTTTCCGAAGACGTGTTAAGACCTAAGAACAGCACTCCTCCAAAGAAGCTGATTCTGGGTCAGACTGTTGAGGTCATTACCTTAGGTCAAAAAGCAACAGTCCTTACCCTTCCTGATTCAAAAGGCAACTTAATTGTGCAGGCAGGAATTTTAAAAGTAACAACTAATATTTCTTCACTTCGTGCATTGGAAGAAGAAAATGTCTATAAAAATAAAGTTCAGAGGTCAAAATTTTCCGGTGGCGTTGCAAAATCAGCTACCGCTTCCATAGAGCTTGACGTCAGAGGTCAGACTGCTGATGAAGCTTTATTGAATGTTGAAAAGTTTCTGGATGATGCGGTTCTTGCAAGGCTTGAAAAGGTTACGGTTATACACGGAAAAGGTACGGGCGTTCTAAGAAGCGCAATACACCAGCTGCTTAAAACATCTAAAGCGGTCAAAGAATTCAGACTGGGAGCTTATGGTGAGGGTGAAGCCGGAGTAACTGTTATAACTCTTAAATGAGTTTGTGTTATGTTTGGAGCGAATACAAAAGAGGTTATTATGGGAATTGAGCTTTTAGCTCCCGCGGGAGATTTTACGTGTTTAATATCAGCGGTCCAGGCCGGTGCTGATGCTGTATACATAGGTGCCGGGAAGTTCAGTGCAAGGCAAAATGCCGCCAATTTCAGCGGAGAAGAGCTTGTACGCGCCTTGGATTATTGCCATATAAGAGGAGTAAAGGTTTATCTTGCCATTAATACGTTAATACTCGATAAGGAACTTAAAGAGGCGATAGCTGTTGCCAAAGAAGCTTATGAAGCAGGAATTGACGCATTTATCGTGCATGATATCGGGCTTGCAAAAATTCTGAAAGAGGAATTTGATGTTCCTCTGCACGCCAGCACTCAGATGACTATTTTTAACGAATCCGGTCTGTCGGAAGCTGAAAAAATGGGATTTAAAAGAGCTGTGCTTGCAAGAGAATGCGGTAAGGAAGAAATAAAAAACCTTGCAAAGAAAAGCAAAATGGAGCTTGAGGTCTTTTGCCATGGGGCTCTATGCATTTGTTACAGCGGTCAATGCCTTATGAGCAGTATGCTTGGAGGAAGAAGCGCTAACAGAGGAAACTGTGCACAGCCTTGCAGGTTATCCTACTCTTATAATGGGCAATCCGGTTACTATTTGAGCCCTAAGGACCTTAGCTTATTAGATGAAATATCTGATTTAAAAGCTATGGGGGTTTCATCTTTAAAAATTGAGGGAAGAATGAAAGGACCTGTATATGTAGCTGCTGCCGTGAGTATTTTCCGAAAGGTTATCGACACAGGTAATTTTCAGAAAGAGGATGAAATTACCCTGCAAAATGCTTTTTCAAGAGGCGGCTCTTTTACAAAAGGTTTGTACCAAGGCTTTAGAGGAAAAGAAATGATGAACATTTCTTCATCTAATGACAACCTGTATGAAGGCTACGATAAAGCTTTGTATAAGTCAATGGAGTCTTACTTTAAAGAGGGAGCAAATTTAAAAAAGGTAAAGGTAAAGGCTTCGTTTTTGGTTGATTCAAACGGCGCTAAGTTTATTTTAACTGACTTAAAAGGCAGAACCGGTGAAGCTTTTCTTCCTTTGGAAAAAGAAGAAAAGGGCAGAGCCATAGATGAGGAACTTGCCAAATCTCAGCTGCTCAAGCTGGGCAGTACACCCTATATTGCCGATACACTGGAATGCGACATAAAAGAAACTGCCTATTACAGTGCATCGGAGCTTAACGGGATGAGGCGAAAGGCTTCTGATGCCCTCTCTTTAGCAAGGACAGTCCGAAGGGAAAAAGAACC
>JAUZPY010000097.1 GCA_030705805.1 Bacillota bacterium
ATCAGGCTATATTTTCTGTGCCTTCATACTTCTTTTTGCCGGAATATACACAATGGTAATAAACTTAAAGGAAGGATACGCAAATTTTGAATATGTACTGGACAGCATGTCCTTTATTTTCCTTATTGCGGTACCGATATTGTCAATGAAAATAATATCTGAAGAAAAGAGGCAGAAAACCGATCAGCTTCTATACTCACTTCCCTTAAGTATGACCCAGGTTGTAATGGGCAAATATCTTGCCATGATCACGGTATTATTAATACCCTGCGCTGTTATGGGAATTTATCCGCTGCTTTTATCTGTATACGGAAAAGTGACTTTGCTCACATCCTATGCATCACTTTTGGCATTCTTCTGCCTTGGCGCAGCACTTCTTTCCATAGGCCTTTTTATATCAAGCTTAACGGAAAGCCAGGCAGTATCTGCCGTTTTATGTCTTATTGCAATGCTTGTTAATTATTTTATAAGTGCTCTGGCCAGCTATGTTTCCGCTTCATCTGTGGCAACGTTTATAGTTTTTATGCTTTTGGTAATTTTAGTAGCCTTACTTATATACTTTATGTCTAAAAATACCATTATTTCCTTGTTTTTTTCAATCATATCATTTGCCGCTTTGCTTATTATGAAATTTACTATGGTGGAAAAGTTTCAGAATATGCTTCCGGGTATGATGAAGAAGCTTTCAGTTTTTGAAAGGTTTTATACATTTACAGGCGGATTATTTGATCTTACGAGTCTTGTATACTTTGCCCTTGTAACTATCGTATTTTTATTCTTAACCATTCAATCTATGGAAAAAAGGAGGTGGAGCTGATGCGTACTAAAAAATTTAAAGAAGCGTTTGACAAAGAACACATTAAAAGCACCTTCAAAGGAAAAACATTTAAGGTTGGTACTTACAGCATATTTTCTTCAATTTTAATTATAGCGATAGCAGCGATTGTTATCATGATGGTTGATGCTCTGCCTGCAAAATATACTAAGTTTGATACAACCAAAAACGGAATATACAGTTTGTCCGAGCAGTCTGAAAATATTGCTTCTGCCGCGAGCCATCCGGTAAACATATATCTCATTGCCCAAAGCGGAAACGAGGATAAAGTAATCCAGGCATTGCTTGAAAAATATGAGGACCTTTCTAAAAACATAAAAGTTTATAAAAAGGACCCTGTAATATATCCGAACTTTGCAAAACAGTATACAAAAGATGAAGTTTATAACAATAGTATCGTTGTAGAATGCGGCAAAAAAACCAGGTATATAAGCTATAACGAAATATATAAAGCAGGTTATAATTATCAGGACAATTCCCAATCGACAGAATTTAACGGAGAAGGGTTAATAACCAGTGCTATCAATTATGTAACCAGCACAGATTTGCCAAGAATGTATACTCTCACAGGACATGGCGAAACGGAACTGGGTACCAATATAAGTTCGTGTGTTCAGGAAGAAAATATCGAAACTTTGCCTTTAAACCTTTTAAAAGAAAGCATTCCAAAGGACGCAAACTGCATACTTATAAATAATCCACAGAGCGACATCTCAACTTCAGAGGTTAAAGCGCTTACCGATTATATAGAGGGCGGAGGAAACCTTCTTTTAATGACAAGCTATATTGATAAAGACCTTGCAAATTTAAATGAATTAACGAGAACTTACGGAGCATACGCGGAGAACAGACTTGTGCTTGAAGGGGACAGCAGTATGTGTCTTAAGGGATACAATTATTATCTGACCCCCAATATTAGTGACCATACTATTACAAAGCCTTTAATAGAAAGTAAATATAATGTTCTGTTGCCGATAGCTCATATTATAAGAAAGGCCGAAAGCATTCCAAGCGGTGTAACGGTTACCGACATTCTTACAACCTCTAATAAGGCCTTTGCAAAGCTTGACGGGTATAATATGAAAACCACTGACAAAGAAGCAAACGACGTACAGGGTCAATTTAGCTTAGGAGTAGCAATAACTAAGAAGATTAATGATAAAGAGGCAAAAATTGTTTGGTTCTCATCTTCTGAAATGCTAAGCGAACAAACTGATTCGCTGGTATCTGGAGGAAACAAAGACCTGTTCCTGAATGCTTTGAACTGGATGTGTAACAGAGACGAGAACATTGCAATTCATACAAAGAGCCTTGCTCAGGAATTTTTGACCGTTAACTCGGCAGCTATTTCAATCTGGAGCCTGGTATTTATCTTTATAATTCCTGCTGTAACAGCCATATTGGGTATTTATATATTTGTAAGGAGGAAAAAACGTTGATGACAAGAAAAAGCAAAATGCTTTTATGGATTGTCATTCTTCTGGTAGCATTCTCCGGGTATATTCTTGTTAATCATTTTGCAAAAGAAGACGAGAACGATGCTAAGAATATAAAGGTTGTTAATATAAGTAAAGATGATATAGAAAAAATCGGTTGGAACAACAAGGTAGCAAACATCGAACTGCGCAATGAAAACGGAACATGGAAGTACAGTGAGGATGAAAAGTGCCCTGTAGATCCAAGCTACCCTCAAAAAATGATAGATAAAATATGTAACCTAACTGCCTCAAGAGTACTCACAGAAGAGGAAGCAAAAGAAGATTACGGATTTAAAGAAAGAGGCAGCAATATTTCAGCCTCTCTTAAAGGCGGCAAAGTAATATCATTTTATATTGGTGACATAAATAGTGTCATTAATGAGTATTATATAAAAATAAATAATGATAGAAAAATATATATGGTAAGCTCTGATTTTGTTAATACCTTTAATTATAATATTAACGACTTGGTTATAAAAGAAACAATTCCGTCCTATACTCAAATTGAAAAAATGCAAATTAGCTCCGGAAAAGAAAATATGACACTCATATATAAAGAGCAAGCTGATGATAAGGGTTATAAATGCTTTGCAGACGGAGTAGGAATTGACACTCAAAAAGCTGAAACCTTAAAGAGTAACTTAACAGCATTATCTTTTGATACCTGTGTAAAATATAATGCCGGCGAGGGTGAACTTAAAAGCTTCGGATTCAGTAATCCTTCATATAAGCTTACCGTTAAAGGAAACGGAGGAAGCTATACCTTGCTGTTTGGCAATAAAGTTGACGGTAAAATTTATGTGAAGTTAGATTCTTCTAAGATGGTTTACACCGTTAAAGATGATATTACAAATTATTTGAAGGCTGATCATTCATCCCTTTAATAATAAAAGGATATAGCAGAGGAACAAAAGCTAAACACTGCTGCCATGGCAGTTTAATATAAAAACCCCCTTTCGGATTACTTCCGAAAGGGGGTTTTGGCTAATAAAGGGGCTGTTTTTAAGGCAGCCACTTTTTTATGTCAAGAATAGATTAGCTGCAATTTTGCATGCGCCGTTTTGGACGGATTTTGCAGGTATCAAAATAGGACGGAAACTTCTGCAATAATTTTTGTGGCTACGATAAGGGGCTATTTTGTTATTTAGTATTCAAATAGTTTAAGGGAATGCAGCGCCCTTGAACAAGCGGTATAATAGACGTATTTAAGGTCATCTCTTTTATAGCTGTCATACGGAATTATTACACCGTCAAACTCAAGACCCTTTGCCATGTATGCGGGAAGAATTACAGAACCGGTTGTAAAGGTGTTTTCAAGACCTGTAATTAATTTAAGGTTTGCTTCTTTTCCGTATGAATCATAAAGCTCCCGGCACTCGTCTAAAGTGGGGAATATTATGGCGGAGGTCATGCCGCTTTCGGAAAAGCGCTTGGAGGCAAGCTCCATGGCCTTAAAATAGTCTTCTTTATTTGTAAGGGTTACTTTAGATACCCTTTCTCCTTCACGATTCATATAGTCCATATTTGAAAGACCCAAAATATTTCCGCAAAATTCGCTGATTTGTTTTGTACTTCTGTAGCTTTTTGATAGAGATGCGACCTTGGAAGAAGGAAATACCTTTAATATGTCTTCGGGAGTACATAAAGGGAAGATTGGACAAACCGCTTGATTGGTATCACCTAAAAAGGTAATATTTGACTTTTCAAAGCAATTTTTAATGCAGTAATAGTGAAGCTTGGTATAATCCTGTGCTTCATCTATTATAAGATATCTTACATCATTTTTTATATCTCTTGTTGCAGAGTGGATATATAACAGCGCCGGAGCATCTTCGCTGGATACATAGCCTGCTTCTAAGTTTTCCTTTGTGTATTCATAAACGTCTTTATCTAATGCTTTAAGAATATCAAGAAATTCTTTTGCAGCGTCAATTGAAAGCTTTAATTCAAACTTGTGCAGAAAATCGAAGTATTCGCACCTTGCTTCCCAGCTTTTTTTAACGGTCTCTTCTTTTACTATTAATGGGTCTTGATCCCGGTCGATAGTTTCAAGCAGAGCTTTTTTTCTAGCTTTTTTTGCGTCCCTGGTCAAAGAGGCAAGCCTTGAATATAATTTATTTAATCTTGCTTGGGGCTTTAAAAATTTTAAATCCTCTACATATAATTTTTCCATTTCTTTTCCGGACATTATAAGCTTGCCTGCATAGACGGCGTCGGAAAAAGGTGGCGCAGCATTATTAATTTCTTCGGTTCTTTTTAAAATAGCTTCCAAAAACTTATCAGAGGTTTTAAGCTCCGCTGCTTTTTTTCTTATGCCGTGGCCGTTTATTGAAAATTCCAAAAATTCCGCAGAAGACAAGAATTTATATTTGTCGCCGAAAAGACTTGCCGCATATGCGTTAAAAGTGGAGCTCTTGATGTTTTCCTCACCAAGCTTCGGAAGAACTTCGGAAATATAATCACCGAACACATTGTTGGGCGAAAAAATCATTAAATTATCGGAAGTTATAGTGTTTCTGTAAGCGTAGAGAAAGAAAGCGGCACGCTGCATGGCTACCGAGGTTTTTCCGCTGCCTGCAGGACCGAAGGCAATGAGGTGTCTGCTTTCACGATCCCTGATTATTATGTTTTGCTCACGCTGTATTGTATATACGATAGTCTGCATTTTGGAATCAGCGCTTCTTGATAAAGCTTCAATAAGCACTTGATCCTCAATGGCAAGAGAACTGTCATAGACAGATTGTATTTCGCCCTTCCATACCTTAAAGTGGCGCTTTAAGGTAATGTCACCTTCTATTTTGCCTTGGGGAGCTTCGTATGAAGCTTTGCCCAGCTCATAATCATAATACATACTTGCAACGGGACTGCGCCAGTCAAAAACGTAAAAATCCATAGTTTCCTCGTCCACAAGACTGCCTATTCCGATATAAATACGCAGGGGAGAGGATACGCCTTCTAAACTGAAATCCATTCTTGCAAAGTATGGTGAGTCGGCCATAGCCAGAAGCCTTTTGTGTTCCCGCTCATTGGTGTTCATGGCACCGGCTCTGTTATCAATTTCTACGAGGTAAGAATAGGCATCCACAAATTTGCCCAAAGACTGAATATCGTTGCCGATATCATCCATCATTGTCTTATGGATATCCACAACTTCTTTTTTAGACTTTTCAATTATTTCTTTACTTTTAATAAGCTGCTTTTCAAGGAATTCCATAACCTTGTCAAGGTATAGCTGTTCCTCCCTAAGCTGATCATTTGAAATTGACATAGATTACCTCTTACATCTTATTAACAACTTCGATTCCTAACAGTGATAAGGCATTCTTAATTGTTATACAGCTTGCTTTTGTAAGTGCAAGCCTTGCATTTTTAATGTTTTCTTCTGCCTTTAAAATGGGTGAAGTATTATAAAACTTATTAAAGGCTTTTGCTACATTAGTTACATATCTTGTTATATAAAAAGGTTCGTTTTTATTGGCAGCGTCTATTACTACCTGAGCGAATTCTGAGATAAGCTTTGATAATGTATATTCTTCATCTGTGATTTCATAATCAAAAACCGCAGCTGATACTTTATTATCCGCCTTGCTTAAAACGCTCATCCCTCTTGCATAACTGTACTGCACATAAGGGCCCGATTCGCCGTTGAAATCCAATATATCATCCCACTGGAAAATAATATCCTTTTCGCGGCTGTTTTTTAAGAACGTATAGAAAATGGCGCCTATTCCGACTTTAGATGCAACTTCGTCTATATTATTTATATTACCGTTTTCCTTCATTATTTCCCCTGTCTTTTTTACTGCTTCATCAATTACGGTTTCTAGAAGCACTACGTCCCCGTTTCTGGTGGACATTGCTCTATCAGGGAATTTTACCGTACCGAACCCTACGTGTATGCAATCGTCTGCAAAATCCTTGCCCATCTTTTTAAGTGTAGCAAAAATCTGCTTAAAATGGAGAGTCTGAGGAAGCCCCACAACATAAATGTTCTTATAAAAATTATAGGTATTCTTTCTGTAAATTGCAGCGGCTAGATCTCTGGTTGCATAAATTGTTGACCCGTCCTGCTTTAATATTATTGCCGGAGGCATATCGTCGAATGTAACGATCATTGCGCCTTCGCTTTCCGTCAGCAGATTTTTTTCTTTAAGCTCTGATACAACCGCGTCCATCTTATC
>JAUZPY010000098.1 GCA_030705805.1 Bacillota bacterium
CTTAGCAATTTTTACAGCCAAAGGGTCTATATCTACAGCGGTTACGCTCTTTGCTCCAAGCTTTAAAGCGGCAATACCCAAAATACCGCTGCCTGTGCCTATATCTAAAACAGTATCGCCCTTTTTAACGGTCTTTTCTAAAAATTCAAGACACATGTGGGTACTTGCATGACTTCCTGTACCAAAGGCCATACCCGGATCAAGTTCCACCACTACATCGCCTTCGCCACTTAAAAAATCTTCCCATGTGGGTTTAATAATTATATGGTCGCCTATTCTTAAGGGTTTATAATATTTTTTCCAATTATTAGCCCAATCTTCATCCTTTACAGCTTCTGTTTCAACCTTAAGTCTGCCGAAATCTCCGCTTTCTCCGAGCTCTTCTAAGGCTTTCCCAATCTGCTCAAGTATTAAAGAAGGCTTGTCCTCTTCATTTAAAAATGCAGTTACTGTTGTTTCCTGTGACATCATTGAGCTTGAAAGCTCCTCGTCCACTATGTCCCAAGCTCTTAAGTTATTCTTGACAAACTCTAAAAAGTCAGCCTTGTCCATTATCTGGACGCCTTGTATGCCCATATCATAAAATATGCCGCATACAAGATCAACACCTTCTGCATTTGTATATACGGTAACTTTTGTATAATCCATTAATATCCCACCGTTTTTTGTTTAATAATTCATTATACTACAGTTAACTTAATTTGGCAATTAGAATTATTCATAATCTACCAGTATAATATCACTGCCAATTTTAGTAATTTTACTCCAAGGAATGACCCTGTCGTTATTTTTTGATAAAGAGGAAAACATTTTTCCTGACGGGACAATTATAGATTCGAGAGTCCCTTTTTCTTCATCAAGTTCAATATCGCATACATATCCAAGGCGCTTGCCTGAATGTATATTTATAACTTCTTTCTGCCTAAAATCCGAAATTTTTGCCATACGCTTCACCCCTGTTTATTATATTCGGGGCAATTCTTACTTATTTGCATTTTTATAATAATCACACAGATGTGATACCTCACATTCGGTGCAATTAGGCTTTTGCGCCTTGCAAACCGCTCTCCCATGGTACACCAAATGATGTCCTATGGCTGACCAGTAGTCTTTAGGAACAAAGCCTGCTAGGTCTAATTCTATTTTTTTCGGATCTTCCTCTTTAGTTAAACCGATTCTACCCGAAAGTCTTTTTGCATGGGTATCAATTACAATACCTGGAATTCCGAAAGCATCACCAAGGACAAGGTTCGCGGTTTTTCTGCCAGTACCGGGAAGCGATAAAAGTTCTTCCATAGTTTTAGGCACCTCTCCGCCAAAATCAGTCAGAATCTTTTGACTCGCTGCAATAATGTTTTTTGCTTTATTATGATAAAAGCCCGTGCTTTTTATATCCTGCTCAAGTTCTTTTAAGTCCGCCTCGGCAAAGTCTTTTACGGTTTTATACTTAGCAAATAAATCTTTTGTGACTATATTTACTCTGGCATCGGTACACTGTGCCGCAAGCTGCGTTGAAACCAAAAGTTGGAAAGGATCTCTGTACTGGAGTGAACACTGTGCATCAGGGTAAATGTGCCCAAAAATCTCGCGCAGCTTCTTTATTTTTTCTATTCGGGTCATGAAAATAACTCCTTTTTTTACCTAAAACAATTGACCTTGGAATACTAATATGATATTATAAATATTATACTTTTGCAAGGAGGTTGTATATATGTATTTTCCCCAAAATTTAGGTTTAGCTATCGAAAACCTTCATACAAAAGGTGCATTTTTAACCGTAGCTGATGAAAACAAGACTAATACTATGACCATCGGCTGGGGCGAAATGGGTTTTGCATGGGGCAGTGAAATAATTTCTGTTATGGTTAGACAGACACGGTTTACAAAGGAAATTCTTGATAAAACAATGGAGTTTACAGTTAGTATACCCGGAGATGATTCTTTTAAAGATGCTCTTGCATTTTGCGGCTCAAAGTCAGGAAAAGACTATGATAAATTTTCCGAATGCGGACTTATAGCCCTTCCCTCGGAAAAAATTAAGGCACCGGGCATATCGGGCTGTAAGTTCATTTTTGAATGTAAGGTAAAGGCCGTATATGAAATGGACATAGAAAAAATTGTGCCTGAAATAAATGAAAGATGGTACAAAGATAATAATTATCATACTATTTACACCGGTGTTATTTTAAACTCAAAGGAGATTTACTAATGAGAAAGATTTTTACAGAAGGCATTGAGGACAAAAGGATTAAAAAATATCTTATGCCTAAAAAAATTTTATGGCAAAACGGAGATTTGGAAAATCCAATGTCCCTCATGAAAGAAAAACCCCTTCAGGTACCGCTTAAGAACTCAGACTTTTGTGCAATGAAACCCGGCAGTTCATTACTGTTTGATTTCGGATCTGAAATTCACGGCGGTCTTATGCTGACTATTCAATCTTGCGTTTCACCTACTAAGCAAGGAAAGATGCATATCCGTTTCGGCGAATCAGCTATGGAATGTATGACTGAACTCTTAGGTGAAAAAAATGCCACAAACGACCATGCTCAAAGAGACTTTGATCTTACGGTTTCAACTCTGGGGAGCATTGAAATAGGCAACACCGGTTTTCGTTTTGTAAGAATTGACTGTCCGGAAATCACCATAAATTTAGATATTATAAGAGCTATATTTATTTATCAGGATGTTGAATACACAGGTTCATTTAAATCAGACGACGAAAGACTTAACGAAGTTTGGGAAACGGCTGCTTATACAGTTCACTTAAATATGCAGAACTTCCTTTGGGACGGTATAAAAAGAGACCGTCTTGTATGGATTGGAGATATGCATCCCGAAACATCTACAATTCAAAAAGTATTTGGTTTTAACGAATGTGTTCCAAGAAGCCTTGATTTTACAAAAGAATGCTTTGCACCTAATGAATGGATGAACAATATTCCATCCTATACCATGTGGTGGATAAAAATTCAGTATGACTGGTATATGCAAAACGGTGACTTAGATTATTTAATGCAGCAAAAAGATTATTTGTATGCTGCTCTTGACCATTTGTTTGAATGTATCAATGAAGACGGAAGCGTTTCAATTGACAAGCATTTTATCGACTGGCCTACCTCTCCGGATCCTAAGGGTGCTTATGCCGGTATGCATGCTATTTTAATTTTGGCTCTTGACGCAGCCGCTAATATCTGCAGCGAATACAAGGATAAGGAAATGAGTGTTAAGTGCTCAAAGTATGTAGAGCTGCTTAAAAAGAGCGCTCCAAATCCCGGTTCCTGCAAGCAGGCAGCTGCTCTGCAATCCTTAGCCGGAGTATCGGATTATGAAAAGGTAAATGACGAAATTCTTTCAGTGGATCCTTTCAGAAACCTTTCCACCTTCCTTGGTTACTACATATTAAAAGCCAGAGGTGAAGCCGGAGATATCGACGGCACAATCGACCTTATGAACACCTTCTGGGGCAAGATGCTTGATCTTGGCGCAACCACCTTCTTTGAGGACTTTAATCTTGACTGGGTCAAAGGTGCAAAGAACTTAGATGAGTTTGTGGCAGAAGGCGAAAATGACATACACGGTGATCATGGCGATTACTGCTACAAGGGCTTTAGACACAGCTTGTGTCACGGCTGGGCAAGCGGCCCCGCAGCGTACATTCAGGAATATATTTTAGGCGTTAAAGTTTTAGCTCCCGGCTGCAAAAAGGTATCAGTAAGGCCAAATCTCGGAACAAAGCTGAATAAAGTTGAAGGCAGTTATCCGACTCCTTACGGAAAAATACAAATTAAAGCACAGCGTATAAATGGAGAGGTTGAAGTTTTGATTGAAAAACCCTCCGAAGTCATCATTGTTGATTAAATAAACATTTGGATAGCTTATCAGTCGGATGTTTATCAAGAAAAGAAGTGCTTTGCACTTCTTTTCTATACTAAAGCTATTAAAATATGGGGGAATAAAATGAGAAAATTACTTGCTATTATACTTACTCTGGCCATGCTTATACCTTTTTCTATTCCGGTTTTTGCCGAGGATGAAATAAAAGTGTCCGTTGACGGAGCCTACCTTAAATTTGACGTTCCGCCTGCTATTATTAACGGCCGCACTCTGGTTCCTATTCGTGCAATATTTGAATCTATGGGTATGAAAGTAAAATGGATTAGCGAAACACAGACTATTTGCGGCACAGGCTCTGATTTTATGGTAATCATGCAGATAAATAACTCTGAAGCAAAGTTCTATCTGGAAGCAGATTATTCATCAATTAATGAAAGTACACCATATGAATCTATTAAATGTGACGTGCCTCCCTCAATTATTGGCGGCCGCACTCTGGTTCCTGTACGTGCGTTAGCTGAAATGCTGGAGTCAAAAGTAACTTGGGATGCAAGTTCGAAAACTGTTATTGTAGAGCGTCCTTTTAATCCTACACTTACAAGCGACGGAGGATATGTTATTAACGAACAATCTGTTCGTTTTATTGGCCGTTATTATATAGGCAAAACCGACCAATTATATTATTCTTCATTTACAGCTTCCGGCATTGAATTTCGCTTTAATGGAACAGAAGCAGAAGTAGAGCTTACATCAAACCATCGGGACGTTAAAAAAAGTGACACATATATTCATGTTTTTGTAGATGGCAACGAAACCTTATCGACCGATTACAAGGATGATTCACGAATTCTTTTAGCTGAGGGTAAAAGTAAAATCACAGTTGCTAAGGCTCTTACTTCCGGAGAGCATACAGTAAAAATATTAAAGAGCAACGAAGACAGATATAATCAAATAGGATGGGGCGCTGTTTATACAGACGGCAAGCTGATTTCGAGGCCCGCGCCGCGCGTCAGAAAAATTCAAATTTTTGGTGACTCTGTGGCTTCTGCCTGCAACAATGTTAATTATTCCGACAACAACGATGCTGCAACACTTGGAACCCCTTACCAGGATGGCCTTTTATCTTATGGATCCTTTATTGGCAGACACTTTAATGCCGATGTTGAATTTTTCTGCTGTTCAGGTTTATCCTGCTACGGCGTTTTCAATACTGCATCAGCAAATACTTCATATGACTATGTTGGTCCCTTCTCGGGAAACAGCAGTATTTGGGATCATACAAAATTTGAGCCCGATTTGATTATCCAGAACACATGGGTAAATGATAATAACCAAATATCTGTTTACAATCATAAGCCTGAGGAGTTATATCCTACTTACCTTCGTATGTTTAAGGATTTAAGAAAAGATCATCCGCAAGCTAAAATATTAATTATCTCAAGCACAAATACCACTGATATAAATAATATTATTCAAAGTGTTATTGATGATCTTAAAAAAGAGGGCGAAAATGGCATAACCCTATTTAAAACCTCTATTCCATTTACAAGACACCCCTTGTCAGATAAACATCAGCAGATGGCCGAAGAATTATATCCGGTTATAGAAAATTTAATGGGCTGGCAATAATTATAAAACAAGCGTATAACAAAGGGCAGACACGAAAGTGTCTGCCCTTTGAATTACCTTTTCCAGACTTTACAGGCATTAGCAGTTAATTTAACAGAGGAATATTAATCGGCATAGATCGCCATTTCGTCATAAAATCCATGGATATAATGACTATTATTAAAATAGGCCTAACTTCTATAATTGAATATTAATTATAAGTAACAATTACAATAAACTGACGATGTTCCTTTTTTGTGCTTTAGGTACATTGTGGGGATATTATTAATAACGTCAAAACTCAAATACGACTTTTTTATTCTCGTCAAGCTTTAGAAATGCATCAAAGGTTTTACCGCTTTTAGGTGATACAAAGCCTTCAATTTTATAAGTTTTACCTGTCTTAAGCAGATTTTTCATATTATTCATTGAAATTGCTCTGCCGCAGATAACAGCGTTAACACTGAACTTGCAGCCTTCCTTATATCCGCTGCAGCCGTAGCCAAACTTGGTGCGCCGCACCTCTTTATTGCATAGAGGGCAATTACCCACCCCGTCACCTAAAAATCCTGAGTCCGTACTTTTTTCCGGC
>JAUZPY010000099.1 GCA_030705805.1 Bacillota bacterium
AACTTATCAATTTCAGAAAGTTCATCCTCACCGATAACAGAGGCTAATGCTCTTGCTTCACCCACTTTTGCATATGAAGCAAAAAGCTGGTCTGCTAAGTTGGGGTGATCTTCTCTTGTAAAGCCTTTTCCTATACCATCCTTCATAAGTCTTGATAAAGAAGGCAATATGCTTACAGGGGGATATATACCCTGCCTGTCTAAATCTCTGTCTAAAACGATCTGACCTTCCGTAATGAAACCTGTAAGGTCAGGGATCGGGTGGTTAATATCATCGTTTGGCATTGTAAGAATCGGAATCTGAGTAACAGACCCGTTTCTTCCTTCGATTATACCTGCTCTTTCATAAAGAGAAGCAAGGTCAGAATACAAATAACCCGGGAATCCTTTTCTGGAAGGAATTTCATCCATAGAAGAACTTATTTCACGGAGAGCTTCGGCATAACTGGTCATATCTGTCATGATAACAAGAATATGCATACCTTTTTCAAAGGCAAGATATTCAGCTGCCGTAAGGGCGGCTCTGGGTGTGATAATTCTTTCAACAACAGGGTCGTTTGAAAGATTCAAAAACATGGCAACTCTTGAAAGTACACCGCTGTGAATAAATGAGCGGCGGAAATACTGAGCTATGTCCTGCTTAATTCCCATAGCGGCAAATACAATAGCAAAATTTTCATCATCACCTAAACCGGCTTGCTGAACTATCTGTGCCGCAAGTCTGTCATGAGGCAGTCCGTTGCCTGAAAAAACAGGCAGCTTCTGACCTCTGATAAGAGTGGTCAAAGCGTCAAGGGAAGATATACCTGTCTGTATATAGTTCCTGGGGTACACTCTTGATACAGGATTAATCGGACTGCCGTTAACATCGCCCATCGTTTCCGGAAAGACCGGGCCCAAGCCGTCAATAGGTCTGCCGGCACCGTCAAATACACGTCCGAGTATATTCTTTGATAAGGCTATTTTTAATGGTTCTCCCGTAAATGATGTACGAGTATTGTCAAGAGATAATCCGTTTGTACCTTCGAATACCTGAATTGCTGCAATATCCCCGTCAATTTTAATAACACGGCCCGTCTTTTTTAAACCTTCGTTTGTTACAATGGATACGATTTCCTCGTTGGCCGCATCCTTTGAGCCTTGCAAAAAAACGATATTGCCGGATATACTTTTCAGACCTAAATATTCTAAAGACATATCGTTAACCATTCTTTCTTATTACTGTTTTATAAAACTCGTCGATCTTTTTAATGTAATTGTCACTTTCTTCGCCTGAAGAAGACATTTCACGCTTCATGGCTATAACAGATTCAAATATACCCTCAGATTTTAAAACCGATATTGGCATATTGAATTTATCAATTAAAGCAGCGCATTTTTCATGTAAATATATAATTATATTAATCATAGCGGCCTGCTTTTTAAGAGGACAGTATGAGTCGTTTTCAACGAAGGCGTTTTGCTGAAGGAATCCTTCTCTTATAACCTTTGCAATTTCCAGTGTAAGCTTTTGATCGTCCGGAAGAACGTCGCTTCCTATAAGCTTAACAATTTCCATCAGCTTTGTTTCCTCAGCTAACAGCTTTCTTATTTTGCTTCTCTGCTCCATAAATTTATCCCCTAGGTTTTCCTGAATCCAAGGCTCCAGCTCGGTGTAATAGTTACTGTAGCTTGAATTCCAGTCAATAGCGGGATAATGTCTTGCATAAGCCAATGATTTATCGAGCGCCCAGAAAGTTTTTACGAAACGTTTTGTGTTCTGGGTTACAGGTTCTGAAAGGTCGCCGCCTGTAGGGGAAACCGCTCCGATTATAGTTATAGAACCGGTAGAACCGTTTAGGCTCTCGTACAAACCGGCTCTTTCATAAAACTCTGACAGTCTTGAAGCCAGATAAGCAGGAAAACCTTCCTCTGCCGGCATTTCCTCAAGACGTCCGGAAATTTCACGAAGCGCTTCAGCCCACCTTGAGGTTGAATCCGCCATAATCGCTACCGAGTAACCCATATCCCTGTAATATTCAGCTAAGGTTATGCCGGTATATATACTTGCTTCTCTTGCTGCAACAGGCATATTGGAAGTGTTCGCTATAAGAATAGTTCTGTCTAACAGGCTCTTGCCGGTTCTTGGGTCAACAAGAGATGAAAATTCGGTTAAAACCTGAGTCATTTCGTTGCCACGCTCACCGCAACCTATATAAACAATGATATCTGCGTCAGACCACTTTGCAAGCTGATGCTGAGTCATGGTTTTACCTGTACCGAAACCACCGGGAATAGCTGCTGTTCCGCCCTTTGCAAGAGGGTAAAGAGTGTCGATTATTCTTTGTCCGGTTACAAGAAGTATGTTTGATTCAAGCCTTTTTTTAGACGGTCTTGCAAACCTTACCGGCCATTTTTGAGCCATGGTAATATCCGTTTGGTCAACCTTTGCAATTACGTCATTTATTGTATAGTCGCCGCTCGGCGCTAAATACGTAATGGTACCTGATACATTCGGGGGTACCATGATCTTATGTGTTATACTGCTGGTTTCTTCTGTAGTGGCTATAACTACCCCTCCGGTAACAGAGTCGCCTTCCTTAACACAGAATTTAACCGGCCATTTTTTCTCCGTATCTATAGCAGGGGGGACAACACCCCTTTTGATAAATGGACCTGACAAACCTTCAAGAACCTTTAAAGGCCTTTCTATTCCGTCAAAGATATTACCCATAAGACCGGGCCCGAGAAGCACACTTAAGGGTTCACCTTTACCTTTTACGGCAGCGCCCACCGACAAGCCTTCTGTGGATTCATATATCTGAACTATAGCTCCGTCTTCATCTATGCCTATAACTTCGCCCATCAGCTCTTCTTTGCCTACAGTAACAAGTTCATGCATCTGAAAGCTTTTTGAACCGCTGACCTTAATTACAGGTCCCGAAACTGATTTAATTATACCTTCTGCTATCATTATTCTGCCTCCCCGGGGTCAATACCGTAAAAGCCATCCTTTGCCTTCTCAAGAAGGGCAGTAATGCTCTCGTTAATTAGTATCCCTTTTTCTTCGCTGCGAATTATAAAATAACCTATGATACTATCGTCAATAATTACTTTTTTACATTGCTCTGAAAGCTTTAAAAGCTTTTCGTCAGCTTTTGTGACTGTTATAAAATAACTGTGACCTTCAATAAGAGATAAGGCATTTTCAAGCTTGGAGGAAAAGGAGGTTTTGTATTCGTCTGTATTTAAGTAGTTTGAAATTTTAGCCGTTACTCCGTCAAAAACAGCTTTTTTTATTTCAGACTGTTTTGCCAGAATGTTTAGCTTTGCTTCTTCGTTCAGCATAGAAAGTTTTTCACTTTCTTCTCTTCTGATTTTATCTATTTCATGCTGAATTTCGGAATATGTCTTTTTTAAAGTTTCCATTTCAATATGTGACATAGCCTCGCTGATTCTTTTCTCGGCATTTTCTTTTGAAGAAGATGCTTCTTCTTGAGCATCAGCCATTACACGCGCTGTCATTATTTGAAGTTTTTCATTAATGTCCATTATATACCTCCGAAATTAAAGCTTAAGACCTATAGCCTCGTTTACATATGACGCAATAAAATCCTTTTGCCTGGATACACCATGCCGGTCTGGAGTTTCTACAATTAAAGGCAGTTTTCTTGTAAGCCTGATGTTATTTACTCTTTCAGGCCACATATGACACAACTTCTCGGTAATTAAAAGTATACCGATGTCCTTATCGGAAAGGGCAGAAGTCAGTGCAGACTCAAACTCATCCTGATTATGAACAATTACGCCCTCAATCCCTGCCAGGCGAAGACCGGTTTTGGTATCAATGTTATCGCTTATCAGGTACATTTTCATCAATTAAACCTTCTTATTTGTTAAGTATTACGAAAGAAAGAACGAAGCCGTAGAGTGCAATACCTTCTGCAAGAGCAACATAAATAAGAGCTTTACCCATTAAAGACTCATTCTCGCTTATCGCAGAAAGTGCTGCGGAAGCAGCTGCAGCAACGGCAACGCCGGCACCTATGCCTGAAAGACCTGTGGATAATGCAGCGGCAAGAAATTTAAGACCGGCATCTGATATAGCTCCTGCTACGGCAGCTACCGGAGTTTCGGCTGCGGCGTTACTGAACATAAACACAGTTCCGGTTAAAAATATTGAAAAGAAAGAAATTATCCCAAAGGATGTGACTTTCTTGATTTTTCCGGCTTCTCTCAAACCAAAAACATAAGCTGTAATCGGAAGCAGCAGTGATACTGCTAATGAAACAAATAATAATACTTTAATTAACATTGTTAACCCCTCCATATTTTTTGTAATTTATAAGGCTTAAACGGTCTGCCGGCTCCCGAATAAAAACGACTGAACATTTCATAATATTCAAGACGCAGACTTTGAATTGCTACAACAAGTCCTTCAAGGCCCATAATTAAGATGTTTCCTATAATCAAAATGATAAATCTCGCTACAGGGGAAGAACCTTGTGCCAATATATATACAACACTCATCATACCTGCATGGCTTAAAGCAAAACCGCCTACACGGATGAAAGATACTGTATTGGTAATAAAACTTAATAGAATTTCAAAAAGTTCGA
This sequence comes from Bacillota bacterium, assembly GCA_030705805.1. Taxonomy (GTDB): domain Bacteria; phylum Bacillota; class Clostridia; order CAKSNL01; family HGM11501; genus JAUZPY01. The sequence goes on from JAUZPY010000099.1 coordinate 4,598, forward strand.
AAAATGCCTGAACAAAGAACATTCCCTTACCCTTTTTCGGCAGGATTTCGCCCTTCCTTTCAAGAAGATTGCTAAGTGGCTCCTGAAGGAAAATTGATAAAAGAGCTACGAGAATAATGGAAATAACAATTATAGGCGATACCTTTAAGAAATTAAGGAACATAGCACCTACATAAATTAAAACTCCTAAATAGAAAGCAAGGCCTGCTAATCCGTTCGGGTTAAAAATTGCTTTTGCGTAATTCTTCTCTTTTAAAGCATTAATTACGTTAATTACCATCATGCCGACAATAACGGCACAACCTATTACTATGCTTGCGAGTAAAACCTGCATGGTATCACCATTTAAAGGATTTGTCCAGAGTGGCTTTATAATTTCTTCACTTCCGAAGACGCTTCCGAAAAGAACACCGAATATGCAGGAAAAAATGCCTGAAAAGCCCAGAATGCCCGCAAGCCTCATTCTCTTGAACGCATAGAGGAGAAATCCCAAAAGGCAAAGAATGATTCCCTGTCCCAAGTCTCCGAACATCATGCCGAAGAAGAAGGCATAGGTAAGTGCAACTAATGTTGTGGGATCGTATTCTCCGTATGAAGGCAATCCATACATTTCTATATATAGTTCAAAGGGCTTAAACAGAAAAAAATTTTTTAATTTTGTGGGAGGCTTTGTTTTTATCAGCTTATCCTTATCCTCATCAACTACAAGCATTACCTTACTGTCATTTTCAGTATCTTTCAGTAGTTTTTGGGAATCCTTTTCACTCATCCAACCAACCAAAGCAAATCGTTTGGAGAATGAACCCGAAGAAGCTGTAAGTGCATATTTTCTTACATTAAATGCATTATCATAAACCGTTATGGTTTTACAGGCAGAGGCAATAGATGAATCTTTAGTTTTAATATAGTATTGCTTTTTCGATTCTACATTAGAGAGCTCAGCCTCAACCTTTTTTCGCGTTTCCTTGGCCTTTTCGTATTCTTCTTTCGGCGTACCTTGCAAGGTGGCGGAAAGAGGAACCCGTTCAAAATGAAGAGATGAAAAAATTGAATCGGCTCTTTCGTGAGAAAGCTCAGGCGCAAAATACATACCATAAGTATACTCTCTGTTGTTTTCATCTACAAAGAATTGAGATATAATAGCCTCGCCGCTCATAGAACTTTCAATATAATTTAAAAGCTTTTTATAGCTGTCTAAAGGTATTTTCCCGTACCTGAAAGTTATAAATTTCATATTGAAAAGATCTTCAAACCTGAAATCTTCCGATAAAAGCGGACTTAGCTGTTCTATTATGTTCAATGCTTCGGCCTTTTCAGATGCAAGACTGCTTAATTTCTCCGTATAATCTTTTAAGTCCGAATCAGCCGAAGATAAAACGGAAAGTGCATCTTCACTTGACAGAGGGGGAGGATGTTTATA